>JAISAC010000116.1 GCA_031266935.1 Prevotellaceae bacterium | reverse complement strand
GGCTCTACGGGATTTTTGTTAGACGACAAATTGATTTCTACCAACATCTTGTGCCTAACGGCACAAAAATAGAACGAAAATATTTTTATGCGAATATCACATTTTTGACACCCCACCCGTAGGGCATTCATCTCTTAGCGATGAATCTCCTAATCTTTATGTTTTTTTGGGGAAAAAATTATGCACTGAATTATTTCAAAATGTCAGATGAAGTACGTAACCTTTACCATGCTGCTGCTTGCTACTTCGTGCACACCGATGGAGGTATCCGACGATGTGTTTGAATTTTTTTGGTCGGAAATGGACAGAAAGTATGTTTACTTCGACGAGAAGGGAGTTGACTGGAACGCCATTTACTCCGCCTACCACCACCGGGCAAAAGCGGCAGATGAGGCCACGCTCCTACAGGTATTTCGTGAGGTAATAGATACGCTAAAGGACGGGCATGTTACGCTTTTGACCCCCGACACAGCGCTCTACTATAATTACAATTACAATGTGGAAACTTATGAAGTTACTATGATCAGCATAAGCAACTACTATGACGTTCCTGTTCGGGAAGAGCTTGAAGTAGATAGCTGCTATCACGTTTTTCAGCTGCGCGACAGCATTACCTACATTGTGCTGTATGACTTCTACCCAATGTTTCATTCCCAAAAATTCCGGAGCGTCATGGCCGGCTACGCCTACTCAAAGGGTATCATTGTTAATGTAATGAGCAACAGGGGCGGCTACGAGCACAATGTGGCAGAGTGGTCGTCGTGTTTTTTTACGGGGCGGCGTACCATTTCTTATGAAAAGCACAAAATCGGTAGCGGGCATAGCGATTTCACGGGGTACATACCCATAGCGGCGACCGGGCGGGGCGTTATCGACGAAAAGATTCCGGTGGTGCTGCTCACCGGCGCCTACACGTACAGCGGAGCGAATCTCTTTGCTGCCGTCATGAAGTATTTGCCCAACGTAACCCTCATGGGGAGGGCCACCGGCGGCGGCGGTTCGGTTCGCCCAATGGCTGTTTTGCCCAACGGCTGGAAGTACACCTACTCCCAAGCGCCCAAATACGATATTCACTACAATTCGCTTGAGCAGGGGGTAACGCCTCACTGCAACGTTCTCATTACGCGCGAAGATATGGAGGAAATGCAGCAAACAGGGACGAACAAATTAATGGAGGCCGTTTACCAGTACTTGAGCAAATGAGCAGCAGGCAAAGCAGGATATGGCTACTACCGGATAAACCGGAATCCAACGAATATAGGCTGACATACTCATTGCTTGGCGCTGCTGCTTTTCATGAAAACAGTAAATTACTATGAGAAAAATAATAATAATTTTGGCGGCGCTCGCGGCGTCTGCGCAAGGCCGCGGCGAGGACGGAAAATTTAGCAGCGCCTTTGGCGTTGGGGGCAAGCGGGCCTACAACAACATGCTCATTCCCTACGAATTTAGCGGCAGCAGCTACGGGTTGCAGCTGGAGTGGCAAACCCTCAACCCCGGCATGTGGCTATCGGACATGCAGCTTAACCTGCGCTACAATGTGCTATTTGCCTCGAACAGGGCAATCGACGTGAAAATTCTCAACGCCGCGCAGGAGCGCTTGGGCGCCACCGCGCAGTACCGGCGAATGGTAAAAGTTGCAGCGCTGCTCGACCGGCGGCTATCCCTCTACGCCGGCGGTAGCGCAGGCGTCAACGTCGAGTATGAATTTTTTATAGATGCGACTTTCTCAAGCGCCTTTCTCACCTTAGATTTCTCGCTGGGAGCGGCTCTGTACGCCGAGTACCGCCTGGGCGCAACGCTTTTTGCCGGCAGCTTTTCGATGCCGCTGGTAGCGGGGACATTCTATCCTCACTACGGAACGGGATACATCCCGTTTTCGTCGGCGGGGAGCGCAGCAGACTACTTTGTGATGGCGCCTGTGGGTACGCTCAACCGCGTGAGCAGCGACTTTAGGGTCGAAAGGCCAATCTACATCGGGGGGCGCTTCATCAACACTTTTTTCCTGGGGTACCACTTCGGCTACGAGTACTCCACCATCAGAGATAACCCCGTTAGAAGCATTGACCACACCGTTCTGCTGGGCGTTGTATTCAAAATTTCGGCAATGATGTAGCAGCGGTGACGGCGGCAAAGCGTTTGCCGTCGCCATTTTTCAATCACTCGACTTGCATAATTCGTGGCCAAAAAAAAACAAGCAAAAGCAGGCTCTCCCGAGATCCTAAACCTCATCCACTATAAAAATTTTCTCAAAAACAAAAATAAATATTGAAAAATTTGGTTTAATATTTTTTTCTCTCTAATTTTGTAGCCACTACTTACATTCAACGTCAGCAGATTGATTTATTTTATAAACAACGGCTATTATATTTTTGTTTTGATATGTCCTATTTGAAATTCAATAAAGAGAAATTGGTTAACCTGGAGTACGCGCTACACCGCGAAATCCTTGGCACCAACCGCGCCGGCAGCTACCTGAGTACTACCATTGTGTGCTGCAATACGCGCAAGTATCATGGCCTGCTGGTTTGCCCCATAGACGGCTTCGACGGCGAGCGGCACGTGCTGCTCTCCTCGCTCGACGAATCAATAATTCAGCACGACAAGGCATTCAACTTTGGAATACACCGCTACCCCGGCAACACCTACGAGCCGCGCGGACATAAGTACATCGTGGACTTTCAGTACGACCCTACGCCTACAATCGAGTATAGAGTAGGCGGAGTTCACCTGCGCAAGGAGCTGCTCATGGTGCATAACGAAGACCAGGTGTTTGTTCGCTACACGCTGCTGGACGCGCACTCCAGCACCAAGCTGCGGCTGAAGCCCTACCTTGCCTTTCGCAACGCGCACACCCTGAGCCGCGCCAACATACAGGCCAACGTGAAGCACCAGGTGGTGCGCAATGGCATTGCCAACACGCTCTACGCCGGATTTCCCACCCTGAACATGCAGCTCAGCAAAAAGGCCGAATTTGTGGCCGTGCCGGACTGGTACAACAACGTAGAGTATATCGAAGAGGCCAAGCGGGGCTACGACGCGCACGAAGATTTGTTTGTGCCCGGATACTTTGAGCTGCCCATACAAAAAGGCGAGAGCATAATATTTTCGGCCTCCCTCAAGGAGGTAGCGCCGGCGGGCATGGGCAAAATGTTCGACGCCGAAGTTGCCAAGCGCCCCGAAAAAATTTCGTTCAAGGGATGCCTCAAGAACGCCGCCGACCAGTTCATCGTGCGGCGCGGAGAAAATACGGAGGTCGTAGCCGGATACCCGTGGTTTGGGCGGTGGGGGCGCGACACCTTTATTGCGCTGCCCGGCATTACGCTTGCCGCCATCAGCTCTACGGGAAGCGACGCCAAAGAGAAAATAAAAACCTGCAAGGATGTGCTCGACACCATGAGCCACGAGCTGAAAGGCGGCCTTTTTCCAAACATCGGGAACGGCGAAAACGCCGCCTTTAACTCCGTCGACGCGCCCCTGTGGTACTTCTGGACTATCCAGCAGTACGAAGCGTTTACGGGCGACAAGGAGGGCGTGTGGAAAGCCTACGGCAAAAAAATGAAGGCCATTCTGGAGGCCTTCCGCAGCGGAGCAGGAGGCATTGCCGTGCACGAAAACGGGCTGGTGTGGGCCGAAGAACCCGGCAAAGCGCTCACGTGGATGGACGCCATTGTGGACGGCCAACCCGTAACGCCAAGGTCCGGCTACCAGGTAGAGATAAATGCGCTTTGGTACAACGCGGTTTGCTACACGCTGGAGCTGGCAAAAGAGTTTAAGGACGCGCCGTTTGTTGCGGCATGGAAAGACTTGCCCGAGCAGATCCGAAAGTCGTACGAGCCTACATTCTGGTGCAAGGAGCGGCGGCATTTGGCAGACTATGTAGACGGAAAATCGCAAAATATTTTCACCCGTCCCAACCAGATTTTTGCAGCATCGCTAAAGTATTCGCCCATATCGGAAAGCAAGCGCGGCCAGGTGCTGGAAGCTGTAGGGCGCGAGCTGCTCACGGCAAAAGGTCTGCGGACGCTGGCGCCCAAAAATCCGCTTTACGAAGGCCGGTACGAGGGCAACCAGCCCACGCGCGACAGGGCATACCATCAAGGTACGGTGTGGCCGTGGCTCATAGGACACTACATCGAAGGAAACCTGAAGCTGCACGGCAAAGCGTTTATTGCGAAAGCCAAGTGGATAGTGGAGCAGTTTGAGGAGGATATGAACGACTACGGCATTTGCTCCATTGCCGAGGTATACGACGGCGACCCGCCCCACAACCCCAACGGCTGTATTTCGCAGGCGTGGAGCGTGGGCGAGGTGCTCCGGTCTATCCGGCTGATTGAGGAGTACGAAAGAAGCTGACCCCCCTGATAATTTTTGAAGGCAGAGGGCTGCGTGAAGTAAAGCGGAAGCATCAACTTTCGCTCGTAAAAGAAGAGAGTATTAACAGAAGAGAGTATAACAGATTTAAACTAAAAGTTCATGAAGGTGGGCGTTGAGGGCGTTTTGCGCAGAAAAAGATTGAATTTATGGGCGGCAAAAATAGCTCAACGCTTCCAACCATAATAATATATATTATAGAGAGAGTAAATGAAAGTATTAATGTTTGGGTGGGAATTTCCTCCCCACGTTGCAGGAGGGCTGGCAACAGCGTGCTACGGGCTTACCAAGGGGTTGGCAAAGCACAACGTTGACATGATTTTTGTGGTTCCCAAAGCGTACGGCGACGAGGACCAGCGGAGCGTCCGCATGGTAAGCGCCGAAGACGTTACGTTTGAGGGCAGCACAGACGAGGTGGCAACGCTATGGAAAAATTTGGTGTACTTTGAGGCCGGATCGTACCTGCTGCCGTACCTCACGCCGGAGGAGTTTGAAAGTATTACCTCTGCCCCGGTGAGCAGCGACGTCATTACGCACACCGCGCACTTTGCCCGCCGCTTTAAGTTTGCCGGCGGATACGGCAAAAACCTGCTGAATGAAGTTGGGCAGTACGCGCTGCTGGCGCACACCATTGCGCGGCAAAACGAGTTTGACGTTATCCACGCGCACGACTGGCTTACCTACCTCGCCGGCATATCGGCAAAAAAGGCGTCGGGAAAGCCGCTGGTGATACACGTGCATGCTACAGAGTTTGACCGTAGCGGAGAAAACGTAAACCAGATGGTGTACGACATTGAGCGCCGGGGAATGGCAGAAGCCGACCTGATCATCACGGTGAGCAACCTGACGCGCAACATCGTTATTTCGCGCTACGGCGTGGCGCCAAGCAAGGTAATAACCGTGCACAACGCCGTGGACTTCAACACCTCGAATTTTGACGACGTGCAGCGCGGAACGAGCGAAAAAATAGTAACGTTCCTTGGCCGCGTTACCTACCAAAAAGGCCCCGACTACTTTGTCGAGGCCGCCAACAAGGTGCTCAAGCGCTACAGCAACGTCCGCTTTGTGATGGCCGGCAGCGGCGACATGCTCAACCGCATGATTCGCCGCGTAGCCAAGCTGGGAATTGCCGACAAGTTCAACTTCACCGGATTTCTGCACGGCGCCGACGTCCCGCACATGTTTGCCCTGAGCGACGTTTACGTGATGCCTTCGGTAAGCGAACCCTTTGGCATTTCGCCCTTAGAGGCAATGCGGGCGCACGTGCCGACCATCATATCCAAGCAGTCGGGGGTGGCCGAAGTGTTGAGGCACGCCATAAAGGTGGACTTCTGGGACGTGGACGCCATGGCCGACGCCATATACGGAATACTACAGTATCCTGCGCTTACAAAAATGTTCATCCGCTTTGGCGATAAGGAAGTGGAAAGCCTGAAGTGGGATAACGCGGCGCTAAAGGTAAAAAAGGTATACGAAAAAGCGGCGGCTATAGGGAGCAAACCGTAAAGCGGCGGGAAACGCCTGCAAACGCCACTTTTTTATATTTTGATAAAGCATATATTTAAGCACATATTTATAAGCATATATTTAAGCACATATTTAAGTATAATAAAAATTTCTTCTTTTTTGGGGTAAAATATACATAAGCAAATGAAAAAAACAATTTGTCTTTACTTTCAGGTTCATCAGCCTTTCCGGCTGAAGAGGTATCGGTTTTTCGACATAGGCAAAGACCACAGCTACTATGATGAATTTTCTAACCGAACCATAATGCGCAAGGTAGCCGAGCGCTGCTACCTGCCGGCCAACAACCTAATGCTCGACTTAATAAAGCAGCACGGAAAAAAATTCAAGGTAAGCTTTTCCATTTCGGGGATGGCGCTGGAGCAATTTGAGCTTTACGCGCCCGATGTGCTGGAGAGCTTCAAGGCGCTGGCCAAAACAGGCTGCGTAGAGTTCCTTGGCGAAACATGCCCGCACTCCCTCGCCTCCGTGCTGGACAGCTACGATGAATTTGAGCGGCAGGTGAAGCAGCACGGAGCGCTGATAGAAAAATATTTTGGGCAGCGGCCTGCGGTTTTTCGCAACACCGAGCTTATTTACTCCGACGCTATCGGCAAAAAAATAGCCGACATGGGGTTCACAGCAATGCTCACGGAGGGCGCAAAGCATGTGCTGGGATGGAAAAGCCCAAACTACGTTTACGCAAGCGCGGGCAACCCCAAGCTCAAGGTGCTGCTGCGCAACTTCAGGCTGAGCGACGACATTGCGTTCCGCTTCTCGGACAACAGCTGGAGCGAGTGGCCGCTCACCGCCGACAAGTACACGAGCTGGATTAACGCCATAGATAAAAAGGAAGAAGTAGTAAATCTTTTTATGGATTATGAAACGCTGGGAGAGCACCAGTGGGCGGCATCGGGGATATTTGAATTTTTCCGGCATTTGCCAACTCAAATTTTGTCGACAACAAACTTTGAGTTTTTAACCCCATCGGAAACTGTGAAAAAGCACCAGCCCGTTGCGCCCATTAGGGTAGAGCACCCCATATCGTGGGCCGATGAGGAGCGCGACCTGACGGCGTGGCTGGGCAACGAGCTGCAAAACGAGGCTTTCAGCAAGGTTTACGCCTTGGCCGGAGATGTGCTGAAGGCAGAAAAAGAAGCTGTTTTGAAAGAATGGCGCATGTTGCAGAACAGCGACCATTTCTACTATATGTCCACCAAATGGTTTAGCGACGGCGACGTACACAAGTACTTCAACCCTTACGATACTCCTTACGATGCATTCATTAACTACATGAACGTGCTAAGCGATTTTGGGCTTAGGCTGAAAAATATGGCTGAAGAAGGTAGTGTTGCTGCACCTTCTTTGAATATAGAAAACAGTAAAGCAGCAGCAGCAAACAAGCAAACAATCATGGCAAAAAAAGAAATCGCTGCCAAACCGGCAGCAAAAAAGGCAACGCCTGCTAAGCCGGCTGCAAAAAAAGCCGTGCCTGCAAAGAAAGCTCCCGTAGCAAAAGCAGCGCCTGCAAAGAAGGTTATCGTAGCAAAAGCAGCGCCTGCAAAAGCAGCGCCTGCAAAGGCAGCTCCCGCAGCAAAAGCAGCACCTGCAAAGAAGGCTCCCGCAGCAAAAGCAGCTCCCGCAGCAAAAGCAGCACCTGCAAAGAAGGCAGCTCCCGCAGCAAAAGCAGCGCCTGCAAAGAAGGTTATCGTAGCAAAAGCAGCGCCTGCAAAGAAAGCCGCGCCCGTAGCAAAAGCCGCTCCCGTAGCAAAGGCAGCGCCTGCAAAGAAAGCAGCGCCCGTAGTAGCAAAGGCAGCGCCTGCGAAGAAAGCCGCACCCGTAGCAAAAGCAGCACCCGTAGCAAAAGCAGCGCCTGCAAAGAAAGCAGCGCCCGTAGCAAAGGCCGCGCCCGCAAAGAAAGCAGCGCCCGTAGCAAAAGCAGCGCCTGCAAAGAAAGCAGCGCCCGTAGTAGCAAAGGCAGCGCCTGCAAAGAAAGCAGCGCCCGTAGTAGCAAAGGCAGCGCCTGCAAAGAAGGCAGCGCCCGTAGCAAAAGCCGCTCCTGCAAAGAAAGTTGTTGCACCGAAGCCGGCTGCTCCAAAGGCGGCGCCCGCAAAAAAGCCGGCGGCAAAGAAAGCATCAAAGCCAGCTCCGGCAACCTCTATTTTCCCCCCTATGATTTAGTGCAGGCAGAAAATAGTAAAAACCCTGTGAAATCGAAAAATTTCACAGGGTTTTTTGTGATGTCCCTCCCGAAAAGTACAAAAGTACGGTTTAGCGGCCGAAGCGGCCTATATTTTCAAGAAAATATGCTTTTTATACAGGTAGTAGCATAGCATCCATTCAAGGGCCAACGCTACCAGCGCTGCCGACGCAGCCTGAACGTACTCCGAAAATCCCAACCAGCCGGCAACTCCGCCTGCAAATACGCCAACAAATCCATTAAACCATTGCACTCCTGCTGTTTGGGTAAGCACGTAAATAAAAATTGAGTTCATCCCCACTATGGCAAAAGGTTTTACAATCTTAACCCTGCCCTTCACGTCAATTAGCCAGTAGGAAAAGGCAAGCGCTAAGAATGTCCATCCGCCGGAAACAAAAATGAACGATGCGGTGCATATCCGCTTGATTATGGGCGATACTCCCGCGAGGTCAAGCCCATAGCCGATTGCTAAAAAGGCTGCTCCCCACAGGCACATTTGCCTTAGCTTGCTCAGCTTGGCGCAGGAGGCGTTGAGCAGCAAGCGTCCGGCCATTACCCCCCAAATGGTATGCGCTGCCGAGGGCAGGCAGCTGATGGCCACCCAGCCTCCGCCGTTGTTCACTTTGCCCATTAGCAGCAAGTCTATCCATGAACCAAAGTTTTCGTCCATTACAAACGGATGGTTAAACCCTTCAACGGGAAAAAACCGGTACAGCAAATCGGTTACCAGCAGCAGCGCGAGCGATACCAGCAGCTGCCATTTGACCTTTAACTTTATGATTGCGTAGGCAATAAGTATCGTTACCGATAGCTGCGCTAAAACATTCCACAGCTCCCAAACCAGCTTTCGGCTGTATGCGCACTGTATCCCAACGCCAAGCGCAAGCAAAATCAGGCATCGGACGAGGATATGCTTCCAGTTTTTGCGGTAGCTCCCGTTGGCTTTTGCCTTGCGGCGGGCCAGCGAGAGCGGCATAGCCACCCCCGCAATAAACATAAAAAAGGGCTGTATCAAATCCCAAAACCGAAAGCCATGCCACGGGTGGTGGTGCATCTGCGTCCACCCCATGATGTCGTACAGCCCGGTGGCTTCTGCAACGAGCAGGAGCATTGTAACGCCCCGAAAAAAATCGAGGGATAATACCCTATTCCCTGTTTTCTCAATGCTATTCACCCGATATAAAAATCAAGAATTATTATAGCGTAATAGTAAACAGCACATTACAACCTTTCTCAGCGCTCCATACGTCGTGGTTGGCAAATCGAATAGCGTAATCCGGCATATCGGCAATTGTCGGCTTTGGGTCGGGCAGGTACAGCGCCACCTTATAGCTCCCTGCAGATAAGCCGCTGGGAATCGGCAACGACATGTTTACCAGCTGAAAAGTATTGCTCATCCAAAAGCGCGGGTCAACGTTTGCCAGCTTAACGCGCTGCGCTTCGCTGCCGTCGCTCGCCAGCAGCAGCAGGTAGGCATCTCTCGGATTGTACGGCGCTGCAAATCCGCTGTTGTATATCAGGCACTTTATGCTGTACGTATCTCCCTTTTTCGCGGCAACTTGTTTGTCAACGTATCGAAGCTCGAACCGATAGCCCAGCTTGGCCTTAACCTCGTCCATGCATCCTTGCGCTATCCAGCTGCCCAGTACGGCTTGGTGGTAATCCTTGTTGAGGTACGACCAGTGGTAATCCCGCATTTGCGTTAAGGCATTTATGCAGCTGGAATACTCCGACGTTGCGCAGGTTTCTCCTCCCATGACCAAGTAGCGGGCATCTGCCTTGTTGTAGGTGCGCTCCATGTCGCTGAAAAAAGTCCCCATATCGTTTGAGGATGCCAAAAAGCAGTCGTTGTGGTAGGCAAGCCTCGCTTTTTTGCTTGCGCTGTAGGCCTCGCTCTGCGTTAGCGTATCGGCGTAGGAAATGTTGAGCAGCTTGAGCTTGTAGCCCGGCGTACGCAGGCATAGCATACGCTCCGGCGGCAGCGCGTTGAGCAGCGAGTCCACCAGCCGGCTGCGCATGGCGACGTTCATAAATGCTCCCGACCCGTAGTGGTTGGTATAGAACCATTCGCCCCAAACGCCAATAAATCCGGCCTCCATAGCGGCAATCACGTCGGCATACGCTTGCAGCAGCGGCTTTAGCTGCTGCAGGTGCCCCAGCACAACCTCTATGGGGGCGTCGTAAACGGCAGCGCTCTCGCTCCTCGAGTAGGCAAAGCGCAGTATGGTTTTGAAGCCATTGGCGCGGAGCGCTTTCATGTTATCTTCAACCAGCGTTAGCAGCGGCGCGTCGAGAGGTTTGGCCACGTAGTCGCTCATGTAGTAGATGTTGAGCACTAACGACAGGCCCTGATTTTTGAGGCTCTGCAAAGTAGCGCTCGACATGGGCGACCCAGCGGCGTTGTTCCATTCGAGGTGGCTGAAAAATCCCCGCTCCGGATTGCGTATAGCTTCGTCGCTCGCCCTAAAGTAAATTCGCTGAAACCCCTCCTGCAGCGTAGTATCTACGCCTAAAGAAGCGTTGTCGCCGCTATCTCCATTAGCTGGCGGCGTAGTATCTACACCCGAAGCGCTACCGCCATCGGCGTCTGCCGGCGAGGCGGTGCAGCAGGCAAGGATAAGGGCAAGGCCTGCTACTCCTAAGAAAAAAGGCATGTAAAAATTTTTCATATTGCTACTCTTTTGTAATTAACCAAAAATGTCTGTTAGCAGAATTGCTTCATCCGTTTCATTCGATTAAATCCGTTTCATCCGTGGGTAGAACGCGGATAAAACGGATTTGAACGGATTGGTAAATAAAAATACCCTGTTTTGCTTTTACCAAGTCAAGGTTTTAGCCGTAAGGTCGTAGGTGTACATGTGGTTGGCGGAGGCGTTCTGTATCGGCGGCAATCCGCCTGCATCACTCCAATCCGCGCTTTGCAAGTAAAATCCTACCTCAAAGGTGTTGCCCGTCGGCTTTAGCACGTCCGGAATAAGCGCCCTGTTCATGGAGATTTCAATGCCTACCACACTGTACTCTGTGCCCATAAAGGTAACTTTTTGTGCAAGGTCTTTTATTCCGCTTAGCTCCCATAGCCCCGAGCCTGCCGGAAGCAGCTCAATACCACTGGTCCAAGTAGTACCTTCCGGTTTTTCGTATCCTCGAAGATTGGCATCGCCGCTTTCCGGCGTCCAGTCTGCGCTGTTGAGGTCGTTAAACTGAACAATAGCATCGGTATGTTTCTCTCCCCATGCCCACGGCTGGTAGGTGTTTGGCGTGGTTGTTAACCTGAGGTATAGCGACAAGTGTGTTGCAACATCTTTTATCATCTCCGTGTAGAAGTAGATGTAGCTATTGTCGCTGGTTACCTTTGCCTTAGTAACTCCATACCACGTAGCTGCCGTATCCGGCATGTCGAATCCGGCAACGCTTGCCCAGTCGGCAAACACTCCGTCGATATCCACGGAAGGCGTGTTGTTCACGAGGTCAACGGTTTTTGTAGCCTCGTCGGTTTTAGAGCCGTTGGTTACGGTAAGCGTTACCGTGAAGGATTGCTTATCGGCGTACTTGTGCGAAGGGGCTTCGTCGGCAGATGTCGCGCCGTCGCCAAAGTCCCAGCTGTAGGATTCTCCGTCCTCGGAGTTGTTGGTGAACGTTACCGTCAAATCGGATTTGATTTTGAACGCAAAATCTGCGGTTGGCTGCGTACCGCCACCGCCTGCGTCGTCGTCGCCACATGCCGTAAATAGCATGCAGCCAAGGCTTAGTAAAGCCGCTGTTCTTAGCATTTTCTTCATAATCTGTAAATTTTTTTTATTGGTGCGGGCATCTAAGTTGTTGTTACGGATTTTGAGGGATGCCGCTTACCTCAATCTCCATGTTCGGGATGTAGTATATGCTGCGTGGATTGCCTGGCTCGATGATCACGGCGGGGTGCGCCCCCGCGTAGCGCCGGTCGATGGGGCGGCCGTTTCGTAGCAGGTCAAAAGCCCTGTGCCCTTCGAAGCAAAGCTCCCGCCGCCGCTCGTCCAGGATGCTGTCTAAGGTAATGCCGCTGCCGGCATCGGGTATGCCCGCCCTCCGCCGGATGATGTTGAGGTCTGCGGCGGCGCCGGAAGCGTCGTTCTGTTGGAGCTTGGCTTCGGCTCTGTTCAGGATAACCTCCGCCAGGCGCAGCATTACGGGCGACGAAAGCATCGGGCTGCCGCCCTGATACGAAAATTTGGTTACGTAGTACAGCGGAAAGCCCGATTCCCGGTCATCCTCAATGTTGGGGATAAGGTATCCCTCTTTTGCAGCGCCATCTACTGTGAGGCTGTGCTTTCCGCCTCCGATGCTCTGCACCTGCGCTCCCCCGCCATTTTGAGCGCTGTAGAAGCTGCCGCTGTAGCAGTAAACGGTTGTCAGGCGGGATAAAATTTGGGTTATGCCGTCTTTTTCGTCCTCCTCAAAGTGGTTGAACATGGCGGTAGCATTATTTACGGTGGGCAGTACATCGGCTCCTTTGTACTTGGGGATAATAAACTTATTGCGCGCATCGCCCGGATACCTGTTGAGCAAATCGCGCAGGGGATGCGATGCAAATATTTCTCCCCACCCGATGCCGTCCTTGAGGTACATGGAGGCAATAGAGGCCTGGCCTCTATCGTCAACATCGGTGCAGGCCACAGCAAAGAGCGTTTCTCTTGAGCCGAGCGCGTTGGCAAAGTAGGTTGGCAACTCGGCTGCTGTAGCCAGGCTGCTTTCGGGTCTTATGGCTAAGCAATCGCCGGCAGCCTTTACGGCGTCGTCATACAGCTCCATGTACAGATATACCCTTGAGAGCAGGCCGTATGCAGCCGCTTTTGAGGCGTAGCCTGCGCCTTTGTCGAGGGTCATCAGGCGCGCCGCATCTTTCAGGTCGGCCACTATTTGGTCATATACCTCGCCAACCGTTGCCCTCTTGGTATCCTTTATATCGGCTGAGGTTCTTATCACCACTCCGGGGTTGTCCCGTCCTTTTCCGTATGGCTGCGCAAACAGCGTAACCAAGTGCAGGTGTCCCAGTGCCCGCATGAATAAATTTTCGCCTTTCAGGTTGTCCAGCGCCGGCGAGGCGCCGTCCGGCACCGCCTCTATCACGCTCGAAGCCGATACCGCCATTTTGTAGATAACGTACCAGAGGTAGGAGGTAGGAGTGTTGTCCGGCGTTTGGTTATAAATCATGCAGTCGTAAAGCTGGTCGGTAGTTGCCAGGCCTATGGCAATGTTGTCGCTTTTGAACTCGGTTGCCTGAAAGTAGTGCCTGATGTAGGTATTCTTTGTTTCCTCGGCATTTCTAAATATCAGCACATCCTTGTACAGGGAGTAGCTCCCGACGGTAGCGTACGCCGCTCCCTCGGCGCTGCTTTTTATTTGCTCCTGCGTAATGGCGTTATCGGGGGTGTAGTCTAAGGTACATCCTGCTGCGCAGAGCAGCGTGAGCAACGATGCTGCTTTTGTCAAAGTTTTCATGCCTTTCATGGTGTTTGATGGTTTATTAGTTGGTTATTAAATTATCACCGAAAAATTATCACCTAAAACGTCAGCTCTATGCCGCCCAAAAATTGCTTGCTCAAGGGGTATTTGAACGCCTGCATACCGGGCAGCGACCACGCCGCCATTTGGTAACTCACCTCGGGGTCCATGCCGGAGTATTCGGTGTAGGTGTACAGGTTGTCGGCCGAAACGTAAATGCGCAGGTTGCTTATTTTCACTTTTTCCATCCACTTTTTTGGGAAAGCGTAGGAAAGGGTCACGTTTCGTATCCGGAAGTAGCTGCCGTCTTCGAGGTAGCGCGAGGATGTTTTGTGGGCGTTGCTGTTTCCGTTCGTCATGGGTTTGGGGTGGGTGGCGTTGTCGCCGGGCTTCTCCCAGCGGCTCCATCCTTCGGCCAGCTCCATTTGGTTTATGTCTAACGAGGCGCCGTCTATATCGAAGGACTCCCGGCCGTAGTTATAGATGAGATTTTTGTACAAAAAGTTGCAGGTTACGCTCAGGGCAAATCCTTTATACGCAAAGGTGTTCATCAGCCCTCCCGTAAACAGCGGCGATGCCTTGCCCACTTTTTGCGGCGTTGCCTTGGCGTAGTCGTTCGTTACTTCGGGGGCTATGGGGTTGCCGCTGTCGTCTTTTGTGCGCTCCCACATGGGCGAACCTGTTGCAGGGTCAACGCCCAGCCACTTGGGCATGTACCACGTAAAAATGTCCTCGCCCTCCTCCACTATCTGGTTGAGCATGGTTGAGCCGCCTGCCGATTGGGTAAAGGGTTTCGCGTTGGGGATGCTCATTACGGCGTTGCGGTTGAAGGCGATGTTGAAATCGGTAGTCCACGTAAAATCTCCCTTTATATTTTCCGACGATACCTGCACCTCTACGCCGCGGTTGCGAACGCTGCCTATGTTTTGCAGCTTATACTCGTAGCCCGAAGACGCAGAAACAGGAACGTTGAGCAAAAGGTCTTTATTGTCGATGCTGTACAGGTCAACGTTGAGGGTAATTCGCTTCAGCAGGGCAACGTCCACGCCGGCGTTCGACATCCACGCCGACTCCCATCCCAGCATAGAGTTGGGTAAGTTGACGGGAAGCGCTCCCGTGACATCGTTATACCGGCTTGTGAAGCTGTAACTCGACAGGTAGCGGTACTGCCCGATGTTGGAGTTGCCGGTAACGCCAAAGCTTCCGCGCACTTTCAGGAAAGTTACCACGGCGTTACCCTTCAAAAACGACTCCCTCGAAGCCAGCCACGCCAGCGAGCCGGCCGGAAAAGTTCCCCACCGGTTATCGGGGCCAAAGGTAGAGGCGGCGTCGGTGCGCACAGAGGCCGAGGCGATGTAGCGGCCGTCGTAGCTGTACTGCAGCTGCCCCAGGTAGGAGATGCCCGAGCCTTCTACCAGCGACCCGCCCACCTGATGAGGGTTGCCTATACTCAAGGAGGGTAAGCCCACCAGCGGCAAGTCGATAGCGGTGGCCGAAGTGTAGCGGTTGCTCCAGTACCCCGATTCGAACCCCACAAAGCCGTCCAGCGCGTGAAGCCCAAACGCCTTCTTTGCCGAAAGCAGGTTGGTAGTCCCCACCGAGTAGTTAATGGTGCTGTACTCGGTATTGGTGCCCCTGTCCTTCCACTCTATGTCGAAGGTGCGCGGGTCGATGAACGTCTTCTGAAATCCGTTGTCGGTAGCTGCCCTGTTGCGCGACTCAAAGGAGAGCCAATCCAAAATATTCCACGTCAGCGTCAAGTCGCCCATGATGGAGTTACCCGTAAAGCTGTCGTAGTTATACTCGTTGCTGTGCAAAAAATTCATCTTTCGGTTGCCGTACCACATTGCGCCATCGGGGCGCTGGTTGGAGTTGATAAATACCGCCTCTCCGTTTTCGTCGTACGGGTTATCCCACGGCATATTTTTATAGGCATCCTCGAGCGTGTACCACAGGTAGTTGTTGTTGCGGGAGTGGGTGTAGGTAATGTCGGTTTTGAGCGTTAGCCTTTCGGTCAGCTTAGCGCTGACGTTGCTGCGAATGTTTAGCCGCTTGTAGCTGGTCGATAGCAGGGTGCCATCCTCGTCGTAGTAATCTCCGCTTATGCGGTAGGCCACATTCGGCGCTCCGCCCGCTACCGACAGGTAGTAGTTCTGAACGTAGCCGGGGCTAAAGGCGGCGTCAATCCAGTCAAAGTTTTGCCTTTTGAGCTTCACCGGACGATTTACTTCAAACAGCGCAGGCGACATCGCCGCCTTTTGAAAGGCAAACAAGCTTTCGGCGTTCATCAGGGCAAAATGCCCGTTGTCGGCTGTTTTACGGCCAAACGTGCTTTTAAAGTCCACCACCGTTTTCTGACCATACTTTGCATGCTTGGTAGTGATAATAATCACTCCGCCGGCAGCCGATGAGCCATACAGCGAGGTGGCAGCGGCGTCCTTCAGCACGGTTAGCGTTTCTACATCGTTGGGGTTGTACGTGCCGCCAATGATGCCATCGACCACGTAGAGCGGGGTGGCCTGCGCTGTGATAGAGCCTGCGCCGCGGATAAGAATCTCGGGGGTAGCGCCGGGCGCTCCCGTTGCCGACGACACCATCACGCCGGCGGCTTTGCCCTGCAACATGCTGGCCACGTTGGACGAGGTTACATCGGTCAGCTTTTCCGACGACAGGGTAACCACGCTGCTCGACAGCTCCGATTTTGTTTTGGAGTTGTACCCCATCACTACCACCTCGTTTATTTGCTGCTCCTCATCGCTCAGCACAACGTCTATGCGGCTGCGCCCGTTGACAAGCTCCTCCTTGCGCTCCATGCCCACAAAGGAAAACAGTAAGGTGCTGCCGGCCGAAGCCGAGATGCTGTAGCTGCCGTCGGCGTCGGCAATAGCGCCTGCCGAGCTGCCCTTCACGGCCACGCTGGCGCCTGCCACCGGGCGGTTTTGGCTATCGAGCACCTGCCCCGTAATCTTGAAATCTTGCGCTTGTGCGGAGAGCGATACCGTACAGGCACATGCGAAAAGCCAGAATTTTGCTTGTAATGCCAACTTGTTTTTCATATCAATTGAATTTTAAATGGTTGTTTTTTGCTGCTGTTTTTGGAAAGGTGCATTTTAAATTGTCGCTTTTGCTCATTCCGTAGGAATGAATCGCTCGGTAGGAAAGGCAACGTTCTGGTGGTTGTCGGCATCCCGTAGGGATGCATCCCTACGGGATGCCAAAGAAGGGCGCCATTCGTGTTTTCTACCGAGCGAATAATCCCTACGGGATTATTTAAAGCGACAATTTGAAATAAACCCTTTTTGAAAAGTATATTGATCGCGTATTGTGAGGTATTCCTTGGAGTATATGCACAAAAAATCCGGCAGAAAGCGTCCACAAAATCGTTATTGCTACCGTTAGAAGGTACAAAACGAGATATTTCGTATTGAAAATCAACACGTTGACACAATCTGCCGTTGCGAAGTGAAGCTGCCGCAAAATTCAGGGAGCGCTTTCTGCTCAGAGTTTTGCTACACATTCCTGCATAGCACACCCTGCACAGCACCGCCAGATTTAGCGTAACTATCTGATTATGAGAGAATTTATGGGGGGGGGGGGGGGGGGGTAAATTTAAATTGATACCCGTGCAGACCCAACCCACCACCGCCAAATTTAGCGTAACTATATTATTATGAGAGAATTTATGGGGGGGGGGGGGGGGGGGGGTAT
>JAISAC010000150.1 GCA_031266935.1 Prevotellaceae bacterium | reverse complement strand
CACATTCAACCTTATTTACCTTATTGAAATAAGGTGTGTGGTTGAAAAATAAGGTCAATAAGGTTTTGAAATCGCGATTGTGCTTGGTGCTACTAAGGTTGCCCTGTGAAAATAAGGTTTTGAAGAATTGCAGGTTGACAAATAGAAAAAACCTTATTTGTCCTACTAAGGTTGCCTTATGAAAATAAGGTTTTTAAAGAATTTTAGGTTGCAGGACAAATAAATGCGCGTGTAAAAAACCTTATTTGTCCTACTAAGGTTGCCTTATGAAAATAAGGTTTTGAAGAATTTTAGGTTGCAGGACAAATAAATGCGCGTGTAAAAAACCTTATTTGTATTTAAGGGCAACCTTAGTAGCAGAAAATAATAATGATAACACGCACACATTCAACCTTATTTACCTTATTGAATGCGTGTAAAAAACCTTATTTGTATTCAAGGGCAACCTTATTTGCCTTTTTATATATCTCAAAAACCCAAATAACCTTTATTGTTTCATTTTTTTAATTGTTTTTTTCAATTTTTTCAATTTTTCAATTTTTTTTCAAACCATTTAAAATGTATTTATTATGAGAACAAATTTTTTAAAACCAATTCGGCGGCTGTACATTACGGCTGCGGCTTTCTTGGCGGGTATCACGGGCGCTATGGCCTATGACTACACCGGCTATGATTATGTGAATGTGTTTCCCGGTAGTGCGGTATCGGGAGGTAGCCTTGCACACCTGGATGGTGGAAACCTTCTTAAATTTGAGGCAGACAAAGGAAACCCTGACGGCTGCTTAACCTTTATCGCTAGTGTCAGCAATTCTAGAGGATCAATTTTCACCTTTTCTCCAGCTGTGAATTTTGGACAAAAGGTTGTTGTAGAATTTGATTACTACAACACTGCGTTTAATCAAAGTAACACGCAAGAAGGGCAGGTGATTTTTCGAGATGCCGATAATAAGGATGTTTTTACGCTATGGAGCGCAAATAGCAGCACCAATATAAATGTAACAGTGGGGCAGCTTGTCAACTCTACTCAATATCCAAATAGCAATAGTGGCGGTAATTATGAAAACGAAAGTTTCTATGCTGCTATCGTGGCTACTGAACAACAAAAAACAGTAACTGCATCGGCTGGTTGGTATCATGTGGAAGCTCAGGTTGATTTATTGGCAAAGAACGTGGCGTTTACTATTACAGACCTAACATCTTCTTCAAAAGAAATCTTTACACTTCCTTTCCCCCAAGATTTTGTATTTACAACAGCGGTAGCTAAAATTTTGGTTAATGGAAGAAGAAAAAATGTTAGTACTAATAGCAATGGCGGCCAGTGGACATGGGATGTAAGAATCGACAACATCGGCATCAAATCCTTAGACGTATTTGCCGACCCTGTAGAGAGCATCTCCATCTCCGGCCCCTCGGCGGTAAGCCTTGGCCAGAGCATTAACCTTACGGCGGGGGTGTTGCCCGTTACTGCTCCCAGCGCGGTGGCGTGGAGCATCAAGAGCGGCGGCGAGAGTATCATTAAGCTTGCCTCCGTTACCGACAACTCGTGCAGCGTAGAAGGCGTTGCCTTGGGCACCGATACGGTGATTGCCACCGCCTCCGACGGCAGCGGCGTAGTAGCAAAACATGCGGTGAAGGTTACAGGGCAGCTGGTGGAGAGCATTACCATTGGCGGCGATAAGCAGCTCAATACAATCTACCTGCCTACCGCCGCAGCAGCAACCCTGCAGCTCACCGCCACGGTGGCGCCGGAGAATGCAGTGGACAAAGCGTACACGTGGTCTTCCAACCGGCCGGTGGCTACGGTAGATAATGACGGTAAGGTAGAGATTACCGCGGCAACCCTCGATACCGTAACCATAACGGCTACCGCCAGCGACGACGGGCATGTGGCCGCATCCTACACGTTCATTGTGGACAGCAGAGGCTTGACCTCCGCCGCCTACGACTACACGGGCTACGATTACATAGACCTGTTCAACAACGGTAGCAGCTACATGAACGGAGCAATAGGCAACGCCGTTCGCGGAGGAGTGTTCTCGTACGACGCCACCAACTCGCTGTTAAAGCTGAAGAGCAATGACACCAACCTTGGTCGCCGACAGTACTATACCTTCAACGAGGTGGTTGAGGCTTCGCAGAAGCTGATAGTAGAGTTTGATTGGTATGCTATACCTTTTGTTAAAGGCACCGCTGATGATGTAGAGCTACAGGCAACGTTTATGGACGCATACGCAATGGAAAATACTACCGATCCTGCCCCGCACGAGGTGTTTACCATATACCATGTAAATGGTACATCCGATGCTTTTGGCTTGGTAGCAGGGCCCTTAAACGCCGATGCATCCTTGTCCAAAACTTTTAACAACCAGAACAATGGCGACCCGTACTACGCTTCACGCAGGGGAGCGACTACGGAGGAGAGCCGTCGTAGAGTTGTTAGCGCACCGCTATCCACCTGGTATCATATCAAGGCTGAGGTGGACATAGTGAACCTGAACATCAAGTTCACCGTAACCAAAAAAGATGATGGAGTAGCCGTGGGCGATCCGTTTACGCTCTCTCTGCCCGCCAACTTCAGCATGGTGGACGGCATAGGGAGGATACTGAGCAATGGTGCAGGAACGAGCGGGACCCACACCGCCGACGACAGGTTAGACAACCTCGCCATCAAAAACGCCGACGAGTTTACGCCCGGACAAGAAGTCGAAAGCATTAGCATTACGCAGCTCGAGGGGCTGACCACGGTGATAGCCGGCAAAACCACCCAGCTCAGGGCGACGGTACTGCCTGTGAATGCTGAAAACAGGAAGCTTACCTGGTCATCAACCGAGCCAACCTACGCCACGGTTGACCAGGGCGGCTTAGTGAGTGGCCTGGAGGCCGGCATTGGGCAAACGGTGGGCATTGTGGCCGCCGCCACCGACGGCAGCAAGGTAACCGACACCCTCTACATGGACGTTATTGCGCAGCCGGTAACGGGCATTACCGTAGCCGGCAACAGCACGCACTACATCGTGAGCCAGAACACCGAAACGGCTACGCTCACCGCTACCGTTACCCCCGAAGATGCCAGCAGCAAGCTGCTGACGTGGACAACGGCCTCGGAGGGCGATATTATTGAAATTAAAACAGTTAACGCTACCACTGATACCGTTACAATCCTGCTGAAAACCTTTGGCGCCGATACCATTATAGCTACCGCCGCCGATGGGCGCGGCGCTGTGGCCAAATTCCCCGTTATGGTGGTGCTCAACCCCTATCCGGGCTATCAGTACGTGGAGACCTTCAACGCCGCGCTAAACGGCGCTGTGCCGGAAAACGGTTTACGTGGTAACCCCGTTAGCATTGGTGCAAAGGATGCTGACAATCCCAGCGACCGGGTGCTGAAGTACAGCGAAACGAACTCGGCAGGCCGCGCAAGCGTCTACAACTTTAACTCCGTAATCAACTTCACCCAAAAGGCGGTGGTAGAGTTCGACCTGAACTTGCAGCAAAAAGCAAGCGGAGAAGGGATTATATCGTTTATGAGCAACAGTACCCCCAGCGACAATGACAACCACGACGTGTTCTCTATCTTTGCAGTGAACGACGCAACGGGCTTTGGCGTATCGGTTGGCTACATCCCGAGAAATGCCTACACCAACTCCAGCTTCTATGAGTATGTTGACGCACCCCGCAGAGTGCAGGAGAGCGTTTTGGCGACAAACAAAAGCTGGGTTCCCGCGCCAATTTCTGCCGATATCTGGTACCATGTACAAGCCGTAATATACGTAAACGAAAGGATAGACTTTCTCTTTACCCGCGGCGCCGATACGTTCCGGATTACGCTTCCCACCACCGAAGCCCTAAAAACTTCCATAGGCGCGATAAACCTTGCGGGCACAAACGGCTTGTGGACATCGGCTGTTGACAACATCGGTATTCGCGTTGCCGACAACGATGCCGTAGTTCCGGCCACGGGCGTTAAGGTATCGTCGGAGTACGACAAGGTGTCGCTGGGCGGCAACATTCCCGTCACGGCCGCCGTGCTGCCGTGGGACGTAACCTCGCACGCCGTAACCTGGGGCGTAGCCAATCCCGCCATTGCCACCGTTGCGGTGGACGACGGTAATCCCTCGTGGGTGGCCACCCTCACCGGCGTGAGCGGCGGCACCGCCAAGGTATTCGCCACGGTGGACGGCACCGCCATAGCCGATACCCTGAGCGTACCGGTGCAGGTCATCCTCGTTGACAGCCTGTACATTCAGGGCAGCACGTCGGTTTCGGTGGGGCACAGCATCACCATTACCAAGAGCAACGCCGAGGTGTGGCCTGCCAACGCGGGCGACAAGAGCGTGACGTGGAGCGCCTCCAACGCCTCCGTATCCATAGCGCCCAGCGGCGATACCTGCATCGTTACCGGCGTTAACGCCGGCGCAGGCGAGCGCGACTCCGTGCTGATTATCGGCGCGGCAGCCGACGGCGGCGGCGCGGCCGATACCATCAAGGTGTACGTAGAGTTTACCCACGCCACAAGGCTCGACCTGCAGGGCGACCGCCGCGTATTCTACTCGGCTACGCCGCCAACGGGAACGACCATTGCGCTCACGCCCGCTTTCACCCCCTCCACCGCTTCGGACGTGGTGATTACGGGTTATGAATCTACTGATCCGTCCATCCTCACCGTAGATAATAGCGGCGTTGCCACGCTGGCCGGCGGATACGGCAAGGCGGCCGTGAAGGCGGTAGCGCACGACGGCGGCTTGGAAGGCTACTACTACGTGGAGGTAGCCGCCCAAAACCCCTACGACGAGTTTAACGACTTTGAGGCGCCGCTGCACAACGACCCCGCGCTCAAGCTCGATACCTTTGCGTTCTATACCACCGGATTCTCGGCCAGCCAAACCTCATTCAGGGGTACCCAGGCTATTCATGCCAGCGTGAGCGGCGCAACCGGAGATAGAGGTGCGGCCATACAGCTTATTGACGGAGGCCTGACAGGCGAGCGCATTACCCTGCGCTTCGACTTCTTTGCCGGCAAAACCGGAGGATCGGGCAATACGTTTGCCTACGGTAGCGTCAGCATAAAAGATAACGGCACCCCCAATGCGAATGCCGGTTACAACAACAGCATTCTGAGTATTGCTTTCGTACCCGACACCGTTCCCGGGCACAACTTCTTCTACTATACGGGCAACTACCTGTTCAACGTAGCGTATCCGGAAGACGGAAACGCCGAAAGGCTTCCCGGTACGCAGGCTCTGCGGGATACAAGCCCTGCAGCATGGGGCTTCCTGCCTTCGCTCAGCACGCTGGACGCATGGTACACGCTGGAGGCTACCATCGACAACTACCTGCACACGGTTTCGTTTACCATCACCGAGCTCGACGCGCCGGAGCATACGCATACGGTAGCGCAAGCTGCGTTCCCCAGCACGATTGAGCCGGTGGTAGGTTCGATATACGTTTTCGGGAAGCGCATCTCCCCCAACGGACTTTCGCAGACGTCGGCAATCGACAACATTGCTTACAAGTCGATAGACTCGCTGGAGCACATCAGCGTTACGCTAAACCCCGACGGCGGAATATTTAGCGGCGACGATATCTCAGTGGTCAAGGTGCTTCCTGCCGTAGCCAACGAGCCGATAGCCAGCCTGCCCGAAATTTCGCGAACAGGCTACACGTTTGCCGGCTGGCGCAACGCCGACGGTACGGCCTACGCCGAAACCGACGTATATACAGCCAATACCGAGCTGACGGCAGCGTGGGACATCATTTGCTACATGGTGCACTTTGATGGTATAGATTTGCCGGATACGTGCGTTAATCACGGCACCAAGGCTGTGAGGCCAGGTGGCGGTGAAGATCCTGAGCGCGAGTGCTACGACTTCGAGGGTTGGTACTATCCTAACGGCTTGCAATGGTCGTTTAACACGGATATCATCGAGCCTGTAACGATTGTAGCAAAATGGACGGCAATTGCCAACTGCAACCCCGACAGCCCGTCAACGGCAGTAGCCTCCGACGTGCTCTCCGCTGTTTTGCTCTACCCCAACCCCGCAAGCGACTTTGTAACCGTAAGCGGCCTGGGGGGCGGCGAAGCCATCAGCGTTATTGATGCCGGCGGCTCGCTGCTATTTACCCGCAGGGCCACAAGCGATAAGGAAAGCATTGCAGTAGGTACCCTTCCATCGGGCATTTACTACGTGCAGGTGGCCAAAGGCAAGGCAACAAAAACGCTGAAGCTCACGGTAAAGTAGCGTAGGGATTCGGGGCTATCCGGGTTTATTCGGGTCTATCCGGGTCTATCCGTAAGCTAAAGCATACGGTTAATAGAGTGTCACCCCTGCGGGGTTTGCAGCATACGGGAGCAATCCCGTGCAAGTCCCGCAGGGGCGACGCTCTATTAGCCGTATGCTTCAGCATACGGTGGGGCGGGGCAAAGGCAAATGAGCGGCATAAAAACCTTATTTGTCTTTGAATAGCAACCTTAGTAGAGAAAAACATGGTAACACACACACATTCAACCTTATTGACCTTATTGACAGAAAGGTTTATGGCTACAAAAATAAGGTCAATAAGGTTTTTGAAATTGTTGCTGTGCTTGGCGCTACTAAGGTAGCCTTGTAAAAATAAGGTTTTTGAGGTATGAAAGCCATACAGAGGAAAATCCTGCGGACTTTTTGCTTTGCTAAACAAATAGAGACGCGGCGCGCCACGTCTCTATTCCCAGCAAGTCCCGCAGGGACGGCACTTTATTAGCCGTATGCTTCAGCATACGGGGCGATGCAAACAGCAAATATATTCTTAATTTTTAGTTTTTAATTTTTAGTTTTTAGCTTCTTACATGTTTAACATAAAAATTCTTACAGCAGGCGCCCTTAGCTCCATGTCGCTGACGGCAGGATTTGCGCAGCAGGAGGCAGCAGCCCCTCCCAAAGCAGGCCGGCGCCCCATGAACGTGCTCTTCCTCATATCCGACGACATGCGGGCAGAGGTACGTGCGTTTGGCAGCAAGCTGGCGCTTACGCCCAACCTCGACAAGCTGGCCGCCGAGGGGGTGAAGTTTGAGCGGGCTTACTGCCAGTATCCGCTGAGCGGGCCATCGAGGGCGTCGCTGCTCACCGGTCGCCGCCCCACCACCAGCGGGCTGTACGGCAACCGCGAGTGGTTTGGCGCAACCTACCCCGGCTGGGTGAGCCTGCCCAAGTACTTCCGGCAGCACGGCTACGCTGCGCTGCGCAGCGGCAAGGTTTTCCACGGCGGCATCGACGATACCGAGGCGTGGACGGAGGGCGGCGAGCCGCGCACGTGGAGCAACCCCGTGAACCTCGCCCCTCCCTCGTCGCTCGACGCCAGCGAAGTTCGCGCCCACTACGCGCGCACAACGGCGCTGGACGTGAGCCGCGCCTCCGAATCCGACCGCTGGGAGGCGCTGGAGGGCGAAAAGGCCAAAAGGCACGGCGATACGCGCACCGCCGACAGGGCAATAGGCTACATCCGGCGCAGCAAGGAAACCGGACAGCCGTTTTTCATTGCCTGCGGATTTGTAAAGCCCCACTCTCCGCTGGTGGCGCCAAAGGAATTTTTCGACCTCTACAGCGCCGATTCGATACCCTTGCCGTCCGATTTTGCGTCGCTACCCATGGTGCCAACGGGCTTTCCGGCGGGCGCCATCCGCCCCAAGAACGCCGACCTGTTCATCAACCGGAGCGCCTCGCCGGAGGAAGCGCGCGCCATGATTCGCGCCTACCTCGCCTGCGTGAGCTACGTGGACTGGAACGTGGGGCGGGTGCTGGCGGAGCTCGACAGGCAGGGCCTGCGCGAAAATACCATCATCGTCTTCTGGAGCGACCACGGCTACCAGCTGGGCGAAAAGGGAAAGTGGTCTAAAGCAGGCTCGCTTTGGGAGAACGGCGCGCGGGTGCCCTTCATCATCCTCGACCCGCGGGCAAAGGGCAACGGAAAGGCTTCGCCCCGCACGGTTGAGCTGCTGGACATTTACCCCACGCTGGTTGACCTCTGCGAGCTGCCCAAGGCCGAAGGGCTGGAGGGCGCAAGCCTGGCCCCTCTCCTCGACAATCCGGAGGCCGAATGGGATAGACCGGCCTACACCGTATGGAACGAGCACGGAAAGGGGATTACGGGCGTTGCCGTGAGAACGGAGCGCTGGCGCTACGCCGAGTTCTTCGGGCTTGGCGCCGGAGCCTTTCTTACCGACCCCGCCGCCGACCCCCACGAGCTGAACAACCTCGTGCACGACCCCAAGCATAAGGACGAGGTGGAACGGCTGCACAGGCTTGCAGCAGAGTACGTTGACGGAAAAACGGAGCGGTAGCACCCGCACCCGCACCCGTACCCGCACCTGTACCCGCACCCGTATGCTGAAGCATACGGTTAATAGAGTGTCACCCCTGCGGGGTTTTACGACAACTCCTGGGCAGTCCCGCAGGGACGACACTTTATTAGCCGTATGCTTTAGCTTACGGAGGAGGAGGAGGAGGAGGAGGAGCGGAGATGCGCCGGAGCAACCTTAGTAGCGCTAACAACAACAACAACAACAACAATTATTATAGTAATACCTAAACCAAAAAAAAATTTTAAAAGCATGAAGCAGATTGCCATTAAGCCCCCGTTGGCCGCAGCCGCTATAGCCGCTGCCGCTACAACCGCTATTGCCGCCGCAGAAGCCGCAGCCGCCGCAGAAGCCGCCGCCGCTTTGGCGCGTAGCGAAGCGTTGAGATCGAACAAAAATTCTATCTCCAAGCCTCCAAGTAAGCAACCAAGTAAGCAACCAAGTAATCAACCAAGTAATTCACCTAATCAACAACAAAAAAAAATGATTTCTAAACGTTCTAATTACAATTTTAAAATGAAAAAAGTATTTCTTTCCCTCCTTTTAGGAGCTGCGTTGGCAACATCTGCTAACGCTGGAGGTCGCATTTACGTAAGCGGAAATGGTGATGACTCCAATGGCCAATCGTGGGTAACTGCCTACAAAGACTTGCAAGTAGCGATTAACGCCGCTACTGCCAGCGACGAAATTTGGGTCGCGGCCGGAATCTACAAGCCCACCCGATTTGCAGATAACACAAGCACCATTGCTATCGACGACCGCAACTGCGCCTTTGTGATGAAAGCGGGCGTGAAAATTTATGGCGGATTCGTCGGTATTGATCCTGATGAAGATCTGAACGACCGCGATTGGAAAACAAACCTCACCGTGCTTAGCGGCAACATTAAAGACGAAGACGAAGCAGATGACAACACCTATCACGTGGTGATTGCCGCAGGCAGCATGATTGCCAGCGGCGATACTGCTCGCCTGGACGGATTTGTGATAACAGGAGGATATGCTGACGGTGAAGGTACTACTATACAAGTTCATCTCCAAACCATTCAGAAGAATTATGGTGGTGGAATATACAGCATTTTTACTAGGATGGTGTTTGCTAATGACAGCATTGGCGGCAATTATAGCGTTTCCGGTGGTGGTATAAATGCCTCCGCCGATACGTCAACCTACGCTAACGTTATCATCAGCAGTAACAGTTTCCAGGATAAAGGTGGTGGGGTGTACGTCAACAACGGCGCTCCGACCTTTACCTGTACGCACATCAGTGGAAATCTAACCATATCTGGCGCCAGGAATAGCAACGGCTGCGGGGTGTACGTCAACGACGGTATTCCAACCTTTGCTAACACGCACATCAGTGAAAATGAAGCCTCCGAAGGCGGTGGCGGGGTGTACGTCAACGACGGCATACCGATCTTTACCAACGTGCGTGTCAGCAGCAATACTGCTCCTAGAGGTGGTGGTATTCACCTCTTCGGTGGCAATCCTACCTTTGCCTATACAGTCATCAACGGAAATAAATCGGCTACCACCGCGACTGGCGATGGTGGTGGTGGGGTGTACGCTATTGGTACATCCAGTGCACAATTTAGCAACACGCTCATCAGTGGAAATCAGGCTGCGCGTACTGGCGGCGGAGTATTCTACAATAGCAACAAATCTCTTACCTTTATCAACACGACCATTGCCAACAACTATGCCCATGGCAATGATGATGTAAATCATAGCGGCGGTGTGCATATTGATGCTATTCCTGCCAACGAATCCTTAATCCTTTCCAATTCCATTATTGGAGAAAACGTCAAAAGAAACGTTCCGGTGTCAAATGTTTTAGACACTAAATTATCTATTTACAAATGTAATTATAGCATTATATCTCAAAATATAGAATTACAGGGTCTCATCAGCACCGACAATCCGCTCTTTGTTCGCTCCAGTCAGGCAACAAATAGCAACCCCACCACTGACGGCGACTACCATCTGCAACCCGGCAGCCCCGCTATTGATATGGGCTGGTACGATATAGGTGAGGAATATAAAAACGGCAAAGACCTCGGCGACAGCGCCCGCTTGAAGGGCTGCGCCGTGGATATTGGCGCGTATGAATCCCCGTATCGGCTTATTCAGAACGATCCCAGCGGCATTGTTTACGTGAACAAAATAAAGGATATGGACGGCGCCAACAACGGTTCGTCATGGGAGGATGCCTACCCCGACCTTGCCGCCCCGCTGTTCCTTCTTTCAAACAGAAATTCGGACTGCAGCGAAGATATAAAGGAAATATGGGTTGCCGAGGGCGAGTACAAGCCCCAGTACATGCCCATGACCGCCACCGCCGTTGGCCGCCGCGACCAGACCTTTACCTTGGTACCGGGCCTGAAGCTCTACGGCGGATTTCCCGCAGGTGCCAACGACAACGACAACTCCACCATAGCCGACCGCAACTGGAAGGCGCACCCCACCGTGCTCAGCGGCAAGCTTTCGGCTACCGACAGCGTTTACCACGTGGTGCTTGCCGTCGGCAACCTTGTTGAGAGCACCGACACCGCCCGCTTGGACGGGTTTGTGGTGAAGGGCGGAAGAGCCAACGACGGCGCAACCCCCGTACAGGTTGAGGTTGGCGGCGTCGCTAAGCCTGTTAGCCGGCAATCCGGCGGCGGTATATACGTTGCCGGCGCCGCTATGCACTTTGCCAACGACAGCGTTGTAGACAACGCTGCCATCACCACCGGCGGCGGCATTTACGCCAGCGAGGATACGTCAACCTACGCCGGCGTCGTCGTGAGCGAAAATACCGCTACCACCAGCGGCGGCGGGGTGTACATCGCCAGCGGCAAGCCGGCCTACGCCAACGTCATCGTGAGCGGAAATACCGCTACCACCAGCGGCGGCGGGGTGGCCATTAACGGCGGCAAGCCTAATTTTACCAACGCGCTCATCAGCGGAAACGTTGCCAAGGGCACCAGCGGCAACGGCGGCGGGGTGTACGCAAATAGCGCCTTACCAATCTTTACCAACGCTACCATTGCCGGCAACTTCGCCGAGAGCAACGGCGGCGGCGTGTACGTGCTTAACGGCACAGTGAGCATCCAAAACTCTATAGTAGGTAGCAACAGCGGCGGCTCAATCACCAGCGGCGGCGGCAGCTTCAGCGTTGCCAGCAGCGTTATACATGGAAGCGACATAAACGGCAGCACCAACGAGGTCCCGCTGTTTGTATCCCCCGACACCGCTACAGCAACTTCCCCCAGTACCGGCGGCAACTACCGCCTGAGAGCCAACAGCCCCGCCTTAGATACCGGCGACAACAGCCTGAACCCGCTCACCGAAGACTTGGACGGTTACACCCGCAAATGTGCAGGAAAGATAGACATGGGCGCGTACGAGCGCCCGACCATTAACCTGAAAATTGATGCCGCAAGGCTGTTCGGCAAGGTTTACGACGGGAAGGATACGGTAACGGTAACGTACGTCAAGCTTTTGGACGACCTCGCCTACGGCGGCGACTCGATAATCGGCACCCTCTTTGGCCTCAACAGCAGCTACGCGGCAACGGGCAGGCTCGACTCGGCCGGGGTCGTGGCTGGCGGCGGCGGCCAAATGGTGAAGGTAGCGATAAGCCTGCTGACGGGGGGCAGCATTAACGAGAATCGCTACAGCCTCATGGATACGCTCGAGCTTACCGGCGTGGCGGTGCAGCCGCGGCCGATAGAGATCGCGGCCTGCGACACGTTCAAGACGTACGGCGATCCGGACCCGAAGGTGTTTAGGTGGGAGCTCGCGCCGGGGAGCCTCCCCATCGTGGGGAGCGATGCCATCGAGGGTACGCTCACGTACGCAGAGAGCAAAGGTGACGATGGCGAGGGAACAGGCGTGGGCACGTACGCCATTGTGGAGAAGGACGACGATAAGCTTTTTAACAAGAATTACGCCATCTCCTATTATTCACCGACGGATAGCATTACCGTTCGTCCGCGGCCGATAACGATTGCGGCCTGCGACACGTTCAAGGTGTACGGCGATGCCGACCCTGAGAAGTTTAGGTGGGAGCTCACGCAGGGAAGCCTCGTGGGGAGCGATGTCATCGGGGGTACGCTCACGTATGAGAAGAGGAGCGCCAGCGACAACGGCGTGACAACAGGCGTGGGCACGTACGCCATTGTGGAGGTGGAAGACGATACGCTTTTTAACGAAAATTACGAGATTACATATTTGCCGACGGATAGCATCACCATCACGCCGCGCCCGATAACCGTCAAGGCCGACACGGTATCCAAGGTGTACGGCAGGCCCGACCCGGAGCTGGTCTGGGTTAAGCTTACGCCAGCCGACAGCCTCGTGGGGGACGATGAGCTGACGGGTAGACTCACGTACAGCAATGCCGGCTTGGAGGCGAGCGCCGGCAAGTACGAAATTGTGGAAGTGGAAAATGAAACGCTCAGCAACCCCAACTACAAAGTTACCTACGAGCCGGACAGCATCGAAGTAAAGCCCGCGCCGCTGCGCGTTGTGGCCGATAGCGTAACGGTTGAGCTGGAAAAGGTGTACAACCGCACCGATCATGCTACGGTAACCCAGTATCAGAACGCGCTCGATTCCGTGCTCAGCTTCGATGCCGAATATGTAACCCTTTCTGTAACAGTCAAATACGAAGATTATAATGTGGATGAAGGAATAGACATTACGCTAACGTACGCAATTGACGGCGGCAAAAGCGGCAACTACGAGCTGCTGACGATCAGAGACACGCTTGACGGAGCGGGAAAAATCACGCCCCGCGAGCTAATCGTTGCGGGCGCTACGATATCCACCTCAAAGGTTTACGACCACACCACCAAAGCGTCCGGGGATTGGTCATCCATAGCGGTCACCCCTATTTCGGGCGACAATGTGCAATTTACAGTGGACTCCGCCACGTACAACAGCTTCACTGTTGACGAGGCAAATACGATAAGGGTTGTCTACGAAATTACGGGAGGCGACGGCTCCGGTAACTACCGCATCCGGGACAGCGTGCTGCCGGGCGGCATCACGCCGCTGCAGCTGGTGTTTAGGGGCAACAAGGGGGCTACAGTAGCCAACAACGGCGAAAAGACCTACGACGGCGGCGTTGGCGTTGCTGCCGACGCGCTGACGGTTGGCGGATTCAACAACCTGTATCCCGACGACATGGTGCTTCTGGATACCGTTGCGACCTACGACAGCGCTTTTGTCGGCAACAGGAAGATAGTGGTAAGCTACGCGATTGCTTCCGGCGGCGTGAACGCCGGCTGCTACAGCGCCCCGAAAAGCGACACGATAGACGGCGAGATTTTGCCGGCGCCGCTCACCGTTAAGCCCGCGAGCGGGCAGAGCAAGATTTACGGGGAGGACGACCCCGTCCCCCTGGAGTTCGAGGCGTCCGGCTGGGTGAACGGCGAGGGCGAGAGCCTTATCGTCGACGAGCTGAGCCGCATGGAGGGCGACAGCGTTGGCACCTACAAGATCCTGGCGGGCGGCCTCTCCGCAGGCCGCAACTACAAGGTTACGGTTGCGGAGGATACGGTGTTTACCATCACGCCGGCGCTGCTCACCGTTAGCCCCGATGGCGGGCAGCACAAGGTTTACGGGGATCCCGACCCCGACCCCCTGACGTTCAAGGCTTCCGGCTGGAAGTACAACGATGCCGACAACGCTACCACCCTCCTGCAGGGTACGCTCATTCGCGAGGGGGGCAGCGACGCCGGCCCCTACGCCATCACTACCGACTCCACCGGCCTCACGCTGGCGAGCAACAACTACAAGGTGTCCGTCAATGCGGACTCGACGTTTACCATCGATCGGCGTCCGGTAACGCTTAAGGCCGATAGCGCTTCCAAGTTTTACGGCGACGCCGACCCCGAGTTGAGGTGGAAGGTTGCCGAGGGGTCGCCGAACAATCTGGTGGCGAACGATAAGCTGTCCGTAGAGCTGTCGTACACCGCGACGGACGTCGAGGCTGGGGCCGAGGTTGGCGTTGGCCAGTACTTCATTGAGGAGGTCAGCGCGGAGAAAACCTACAGAGACAACCCCAACTACAATATTACCGTCGAGACGGGCGTCATCGCCATCACGCCCCGCCCGCTCACGGTGCGGGCCGATACGGCCATCAAGACCTACGGCGAAGACGACCCGGTGCTGACGTGGCATCTCGCCGATGGTAGCCGGGGCTACGTGGGGGCCGATACCCTCCTGGGCGGCAGCCTCACGTACAGCGATACGAGCGGGCGCACCGGCCATGAGGCCTACGCCGGGCGCTACGCCGTTAAGCTGGACGACCACTACCCCTTTAACAATCCCAACTACGACGTATCCTACGAGGTCGACAGCATCCGCATCCTCCGGGCGCCGCTGCTCGTAAGGCCCGAGGCCGATCTGTCGGCGGTTTACGGCGAGGCTGCCTCGCTGCGCTTCGACGCGAGCGGGTGGGTCAACAGCGACGATACCGTGGCGAACCTTATCACCGGCGCGCTGAGCCGCGAGCCGGGCGACACGGTGGGCCGCTACGCCATAACAGCGGGCGACCTCTCCGCAGGCCCCAACTACGCGGTTGCGGTTGCCGCGGGCGCGCAGCTGGCCATCACGCCGGCGCCGCTCACCGTTACGCCCACCAGCGGGCTGAGCAAGGTTTACGGCGACGCCGACCCCGTCCTGGCGTACGGCGTCAACCCCCGCGACTGGAGGTACGACGACGCCAACAAGTCGCTCCTTCGCGGCGCGCTGGCGCACAGCGGCGGCCCCAGAGCCGGCGTGGGCACCTACGCTATCGTCAACGGCAGCGGGGACGACTCCCTCTCGGCCGGGCCCAACTACGCCGTGAAGGTGGCCGAGGACGTAACGTTCGGCGTAACGCCGCGCCCCATAAGCGTTAAGGCCATTCCGGTAACCAAGACTTACGGCCCGACCGACCCGAACCTGGGCTGGGAGCCTGCCACGACGTCCGACAGCACCGTTTACGGCGATACGCTGGTGATAAAGCTCACGTACACCGGCACGAACGTGGGCGTCTACCCGGTCATCGTGGAGGCCCGCGAGGAGGATAACCCCAACTACGACATTACCTTCGAGAACAGCCTGAGCACCGTAACCATCAGGCCGGCGCCGCTGCAGGTTACGCCGAGCGCCGACCTGAGCAAGATTTACGGGGACGACGACCCGCAGCTGACCTACGGAGCCACCGGCTGGCAGTACGACGACGGCGGCGCCGGCCTCCTGACGGGCGCGCTGGGCCGCGCCGCGGGCGAGGACGTAGGCCGCTACGCCGTAGTCAACCGCAGCGACGCCGATAGCCTTTGGGCCGGCGCCAACTACAGGATTGTCGTAGCGCAGGGCGCAGCGCTCGATATTCTCCCCACGCCGCAGGCCATCCGCTTCGCCCCGCTCACCTGGCAAATCGAGGACGGCGCCTACCGGCTGTCGGACTCGGTGGCCTCCATCCCCACCGGCCGCCGCGCGGCGCGCCTTCCGGTGCGCTTCAGCATCGTTGGCCGCGGGGAGGCCGAGGACGCCGCGCTGAGCGGCGGCAACAGCAGCCTGCTCGCCTCCGGGCAGTCGGGCTGGGTAGAGCTCAAGGCCACCGTGGCGCCCAACCCCAACTACGAGGCCGCGGAGCCGGTGTGCGGGCGCGTTACGCTCACCAGCCGCAGCATCGAGTCCGGAATTCTCATTACGGACGGCATCCCGGTGGGCACCGACGGCTGGCGCTTCCTCGTCGAGACCCCCTCCACGCAGGTGGTAACGGCCATCATCACGCCCAAGGACAACGGCGCCAAGGTCATCTACAACGGCGTGAAGTACGACGGCGCCGCAAGCCTCCCCATAGACGTCAGCCGCGCCGGCGTGCAGCTGATAAGCTACGAGGTGCTATCCCAGGACTCGATGCATCTCAAGCACAGCACATTTGAGCTCGAGCAGCTGCTGGACTTCGAGCAGTGGGTCTACGTCAAGTGGGACAACACGATGATTATCGACGTCAACCGCCTCAAAAACGAAGGCTATGACTCCATCTCTTCCTTCCAGTGGTACGAAAACGGCCGGCCCATGGGCAACGGAGGACCCTCCTACAGCCGGGGCAACACTAAGCAGGACGTATTTACCCCCCGCCAGGAGTACACCTTCGAGATAGAAAGGCCCGCGGGCAAGGCGCGCTCCACCGCGCGGGTCTTTGAGGAGACCTTCCCCGGCGGCTTCCAGCTCTACCCCAACCCCGTCCAGGCCGACGGCGTCCTCAACATCGACGCCAACCTCGAGCGGGGCCCCTACTCCGCCGATCAGGCAACGGTGCGCATCTACAACGCCACGGGAACGCTCGTCCACCAGACCGAAATCGTCAACCGCCACGCCGCGGTGGATATGTCCTCCCTCGTCCCCGGCGTGTACTTCGTGAGGGTCCTCAACTGGCGCTCCAAAATAGTGGTGAAGTAGGAGGAAGAGAAAAAGAGAATGGAGAAGAGAGGGGATCCGCTCCGCATGCTATCCGCTCCGTATGCTAAAGCATACGGCTAATAAAGTGTCGTCCCTGCGGGTGGGGTGTCAAGAATTAGGGTGCAATTTTTTAAATTTACGTTCATTATTTGTTGTTCGTCATGTCTCTTATAGAGGACAATGTTGGCAGAAAATTGCATGCTGGTTGACGTCGGTAAATCCCG
>JAISAC010000061.1 GCA_031266935.1 Prevotellaceae bacterium | reverse complement strand
CCGTAAAAATAAAAAGGGTATGAAGCATTGCAAAAGTTAACAAAATTACAAGTGGCGCACCGCGCTAAACTACGTAACTCGCTGAGCTGTGTGTGTGTGTGTGTGTGTGTGTGTGTGTGAAGTTGGCAAATAGCGAACAGGGAGCAATCGGAGCACACCTACCTCCATGCTGCTTGTATGCAGCATGCACAAGGGTATAGCGCCTGTGCCATAAAATTTACTTTTTGCCTTTAAAAAACGCTTACTACTATTCATGGAAACATTTGAAGTAACTAGCTACAAAAGTAGCTGTTTTCTCAGCAGCACGGGAAAAATTTTCGTTGAATTATATGAATTGCACCATAAAAATCCGGCTCAGGAATAGCGTTTATTGCGCATCTCTCAATAATTTTTATCGTACCGTAAGCAGCGCTTTTTCTCTTATATCGCCCGACGAGGCGCCTACTTGCAGCTCAAAGTCGCCCGGCTCCACTACGCGCTGATTTTGCAGATTAATAAACGACAAATCGTTGAGGGTAATCTTGAAGGTAACGGTTTTGGTTTCGCCGGCTTCCAGCGCAACCTTTTCGAACCTCCGTAGCCGCTTCACGTCGGGAATGAGCGAAGCGTAGAGGTCGCTCGTGTAGAGCTGCACCACCTCCTTGCCGGCGCAGCTGCCGGTATTTTTTACGTCTACCGCAATTTCAACTTCTTCTTTGGAGCCAAGCGGCAGCTGCGCTTTGTCCACGCGCAGGTTGGCGTACTCAAACGCGGCGTAGCTCAGCCCAAAGCCAAAGGGGTATTCGGGGCTGAAGTCGCCCTCGTAGCTGTAGGCGCCGACGCTTTTTTTCTGCTCTTCGCTATGCTTGTGGTAGTAGGGTACCAAGGAGTTTGGAAACGCCGGGTAGGTGTAGGGTAGCTTGCCCGACGGGTTGACTTTTCCGGCCAGGATATCGGCAAGCGCTTCGGCGCCGTACATGCCGGGCAGGTAGGTTTGCACAATGGCGTCTGCCTTCCACGAGAATTTGGAAATGATGCGCGGTCGCCCCTCGCTTAGCACCACAATTACCTTCCTTCCGGTTTGCAGCATGGCCTGCGCCAGCTTGGTTTGCAGCTCGTTCAGGTACAGGTCGTGGAGGTCGCCGGGTTTTTCGCAGTACGAGTTTTCGCCCAGGCACAGGATGACGCAGTCGGCTTTTCTTGCCGCTATTATGGCCTCGTCGAATCTGTCCTTGTGCTCGGTGGCGTACTCGGTAGCGGCGGTGTAGCTCACGCCCGGCACGTAGGCAACGTTTTCTTCGCCAAAATTTTGCTGTATAGCTTCCAGCAGGGTGCGGCAGTCGCCGCCAAATTCATCTATTTTTTCGCCCTGCCACGAGAAGGTCCACCCGCCGTTGAGGGCGCGCTTGCTGACGGCGTTGGGGCCGGCAACTAAGATTTTTACGCCTTTTTTCAGAGGCAGAACGCCGTTGCTGTTTTTTAGGAGCGTGATGCCCTCGGCGGCGGCCTCGTAGGAGGCTTGCGCAAACTCCTCTGCGTGAAATTTGGGGTAATCGCTGCCGAGCGTGTTGGGCGCTTCAAACAGGTTCAGCTTTAGCTTCAGCGCTACTACTCTTGCTGCCGCATCGTCGATGCGCGACAGCGGCACCGCGCCTTCGTTTACCAGCTCCAGGAGGAGCGAGCAGAATGTCTTGTAGTCGTAAGGTATCATTGACATATCCACGCCGGCGTTGATGCTTGCCTTGATGGCTTCCTTGACGGACGGCGCCATTTTTTCGCGGCGGTGGAGGTTGTTGATATCTTCCCAGTCGGTTACCACCACGCCTTTGAATCCCATTTGCTCGCGCAGCAGCTTGGTGAGCAGGTCGCGGCTGGCATGCACAGGCTGGTTGTTGACGCTGCCCGAGCTAACCATCACGGTTTGTACGCCGGCGTCCACGGCGGCCTGAAAAGGCGGGACGTGGTACTCCAGCAGCACGTGTGTGGGGATGTAGGCGGGGGTGCGGTCTTTTCCGCTCACCGGCGTGGAGTAGCCGATAAAGTGCTTCATGCAGGCGGCTACTTTTGTGGCGTTGCCCACGCTGTTCTCTTCGCCCTCGTAGCCCTTCACCAGCTGATAGCCAAAAACGGAGGACAAATACGGGTCTTCGCCGAAATTTTCGTACTGTCGCGCCCAGCGCGGGTCGGCGCCCAGGTCCAGCACCGGCGCAAAGGTCCACGGCACGCTGGCGGCGCGGGTTTCGTAGGCAGCTATTTCGCCCATTCGCCTTGCATGTGCGGGATTCCACGTGGCGGCTAACCCTATTTCCTGCGGGAATAAGGTAGAACCGGCAACGTAAGTCGCGCCGTGAATTTCGTCCAGCCCATACAGCACGGGGATTTTCAGGCGCGTTTCGTTCATTGCCACCTCCTGTATTTGGGCAATAGCTTTGCTCCACCACTCGGCAGTCTGCGCGCGGGTGTTGGGCGCATTGAGGATAGACCCCACGTGGCTGGTAATCACCGCCTCGCGCAGCTTGTCCATATCAAGCTGTAGCGTACCGGCGGGGGGCGTGTCTTCGCCCTTGCACAGCATGTCAACGCTGATTTGCGCCATTTGTCCTATTTTTTCCTCCAGCGTCATTTGCTCCACCAGGGAGGCTGCCTGCCTGTTCACGTCTCTCTGCGGCGGCGGGGCGCAGGCCGAGGGCGCGGCGGTGTCAGTGTCAGTGTTGGCGGCAGCGGCAACGTCGTCGTCGGAAACCGGCGCAAAGGATGTTTTTTTCGTAGCCGACAAGTTGGCAGCGCCGCCAAAATGCTCAATCACCTCCATGCACATGCGGCCGTTGTGGTACGGGCACTTCCAGAACCCCGCCTTGTCGTCGTCGCGGTTAACGCTGCCATCGGCCTTGCGGCTCCAGTGCCATTCGCCGTCCGCTGCATCGGCTATGCTGTTTTGGATGTACTGCCATGCGCGGTTTGCTTTTTCCGAGTAATCTACGTTGCCGGAATTTTTGGCGGCGTACAAAAATCCGAGCACAGCTTCGGCCTGCACCCACCAGTAGCGGTCGCCGTTAACGCAGGTGCCGTAGCGCTCGTAAATCATGCTGCCGTCGGGTTGCAGGCCTTCTGCCGCCGCGTCGGCCATTTTTAGCGAGAGCACCTTTACCTGCTCCATCAGCCTTGCATCGCCCAGCGCTTCGGCGGCTTCCCACAGCAGCCACGACGCTTCAATGTCGTGCCCGTAGGAGGATACGTCGAGTGATTTTACGCTCCACGCTTTGTCGAAGAACAAATCGAGATGGCCGGACTTGTTCAGTATTTTTTCCGTGAAAACAGCTATCAGCTTTCGTTGCGCTTCGTGCAGCTGCGGGCTGCTCCACACGCGGCACAGGTTGGCGTAAGGCTCGAGGATGTGCAGGTGGGTGTTCATCGTTTTTTCTTCGTTGGCATCCTTGTCGCTCAGGCGCATGTCGTCCAGCTTGCCCCATTCGCGCGTGTAGGCTTCCGGGTAGCCGCCCGCGCTGCTGTCGCGCTGTTTTTCTATGAGGTAGAAAAATTCTTTTGCCAGCGCCAGCGCCCTTTCCTCGCCGGTGGCGCGGTAAAATTCCGAGAAGCCATACAGGGCAAACCCCTGCGCATACATTTGCTTTTTGGTGTTTACCGGACAGCCCTTGTAGTCCAGCTCCCAGTACACGCCGCCAAACTCTTTGTCTATAAAGTAGCCGATGATGTAGTTAAAAGCGCGCTGCGCTGCGATTTTGTACTCGGGCTTTTTCAGCAGGCGGTAGGCGGCAGAGAATGTCCACAGGATGCGGGCATTGAGCACCACACCCTTGTTTGCCTGCGGGTGCAGCATCCCGTTGCCGTCAATACGGCCGTAAAAACCGCCTCCCTTGCGGTCCTGCATGCGGTTGAGCCAAAAAGGCAAAATGTTATTCTCCAGCTCGTGCTTAAAACTTTTCATAATCTACTCTTTACAAATATCCAACATAACTTTCGCCAAAGTTACGAAAAGTTCTTTAATTTACCGCTGTACAATCAACATTTACGGTATTTCGTGCTGAAGCGGTCATGGAGCTTTTCGGCAGAGCAGCGGTATAAAGCAACGAGTAGTTTGATTTACAGTATTGCTGCTGAGCAGCTAACCCCCCCTATCTCCCCTCAAAAAAAACAGGCGACCTGTTATGATCGCCTGCCCCTTATCACCGTTTTCTTGGTGAGAATGAAAACAAATTTGCAACATGAAAACAAAAATCAAAACCAAATCAAAAACAACGAAAAACACCAAAAAAACTTTTTAGTTCTAAACTTTCTAATTCGAAAGCAAAGGTAGCGAGAAAAATTAGAATTGCAATAGCGATAGGAGCTGTTTAGCTCAAAATATTTGTTAAAAAAAGTTGCCTAATGTGAGGAAAGGACGCGCAGCGTTTCTACTGTCATTTAGCAAACAGTTTTTTTTATGTAGCTGGCTAATAAACGGTGAAATATGCAAAAGCACAATAAACAACAGCGCAAGCATCTATTGAATATAAACTCTAATAGAATATTTGGATGCCGACGATTTTTTTGTAGCTGAAAATTTTTATTACCTTTATAGCTGAAAAGTTTTTGTTTTCCCTGTTATTGTTGTTTATAGCCATACCTCCCACCCCGGGAGGAGCAGGCGGATGGTGCACACACATACACACACGTCCGCCTGCTTTTTTTTGCGCCTACCTCAAAGCTCTATCCACGGATAAGGCGGGCGGAACGAAATTTTTTCGTCTTTTTTCGTCCAAGATACATGCAAAAACGCTATCTTTGCGGTGCAATATTTGGTTTTTACAAATTAAACGGTTGATTTTAAGTGTTTTTTACTAAGGATACGTGCTGCCTTTTCCCTTATTTCCCGTTATTCATGAAATTTGTTAAGCTGAATAGGCTATATACTAAATCTGTTTACCCCCATGAAGCATAAGTACGCTATAAGCAAAATAAGCAAAAAGCTGGCGCTCGCTGTACTTTTCACTTTTTGTACGGCGGCCATTTTTGCCCGCTCGGCCTCTTTCCGGCTGGCCAAAAACATAGACGTGTTCTTCTCTATACTGCAAGAGCTCGATTTGTATTACGTTGATACCATCAACCACGACCAAATGATAACGGATGCCATCAACGACATGCTGGAATCGCTCGACCCCTACACGGTTTTTATACCGGAGTCGGAGGTGAGCGATTTTGATTTTACCACCACCGGGCAGTACGGCGGCATTGGCGCTCTCATCCGCAAGCGCAGCGATGGCTTGATAGAGATAGCGGAGCCGTATGCAACATTTCCGGCCGACAGGGCGAACATCAAGGCCGGCGACGTGGTGCTGATGGTGGATAGCGTACACGTCAACAGCAAGAACGTATCCGATGTGAGCGCGTCGCTCAAGGGGAAAAGGGATACCGAAGTTACGCTAAAAGTGCTCAAGCTGCGGACAAAGGACACGGTGAGCATAACGCTGAAGCGCGCGCAGGTGCAGCTGCCAAGCGTACCCTACTCGGCCGTGCTCGAGGGCGGAGCAGGCTACATCTACTTCTCTACCTTTACCAAAGATTGCGTTGAAGAGGTCAAAGCGGCCATAGCGGAGCTTAAAAGTAAGGGAGCAACCGGCCTTATTTTTGATTTGCGCAGCAATACGGGCGGCCTGCTGGACGAGGCCGTAAAAATTGTAAACCTGTTTATTCCCAAGGGGCAGGAGGTGGTGAGCGTGCGCGGCAGGGTAGGGGGCGAAAAAAAGTATAAAACCGAAAATCGCCCGCTGGACGTAGATATTCCGCTGGTGGTGCTCATCAACAGCATGTCCGCCTCCTCGTCCGAAATTGTTGCGGGAGCGCTGCAGGACTTAGACAGGGCGGTGATAGCAGGCCAGCGCAGCTACGGCAAAGGCTTGGTGCAAAGCGTACGGCCGTTGCCCTTTAACGAAAAGCTGAAGATAACAACGGCAAAGTACTACACGCCGAGCAACCGATGCGTTCAGGCCATTGACTACACCCACCGTAACCCCGACGGCAGCGTGGGCAAAATTCCCGATTCGCTGGTGCACAAGTTCACCACCCGCGCCGGGCGTACCGTATTCGACGGAGGGGGCATAACGCCGGACGAAACCATACCGCCAACGGCGTCGCCTCAAATCCTGCAACGCCTGTACGAAAAAAACCTGTTTTTTGACTTCGCAAGCCAATTCTACGTCGAAAACGATACCATAGAAATTCCTTCAAAATTCAAGCTTAAGGATAGCGATTATCAGAGCTTTATAGAATTTGTCAAGAAGGCGGGATTTACCTACGAAACGTCGTCGTCGTATGCGCTGAATGTGCTGACGGCGGCTTTAAAGAAGGAAAAGTACTACGAAGGCTTGGAGGCCGACCTGCAAGCCCTGTCAAGAAAAGTAAGCCCCGATGTAGAGAAAGATCTTTTGCGCTTTAAGGGCGATATTATCAAGCTTTTGGAGGCGGAGATAGCCGTTCGCTACTACTACCAGCAAGGGCGGATGGAAGTCAGCACGTCCTACGATGCAGAGGTGATGCGCGCCAAAGAAATTTTGCTCAACGGGGAGCTGTACAGGTCTTTTTTGCAGAAAAAATCTCCCGATGCACAGGGAAGTGATTAACGGCGGGCGGTAGCTGGCAAAAAAGGGATTTCTTAAAAGACAAAAGAACAATAAGTTATCTAAATATATTTTCTAAATTGCCGCTAATGCCGCTAAAGAGACACCCAACTTTACATTTCCGCTGTGAAAGTTTTTTTCATTGTATGGTGCTTGGAAATCGTAAGATTTTCGGCTAATTTTGCAGCTCAATCAAAAATCAAAACAAGGCAACAATGATTACATTCAAAAACATTGACAGATTTTCGATACGCTACTTTTTGCTTTACCTCTACGTGCGGTTTGCTTTTCGCCATATCTACCTGAAGCAGTACCGCGCCGTTGGGCTTGAGAATATTCCCAAATCCGGTGAGCCGCTTGTCATTGTTTGCAACCACCAGAGCGGCCTCAACGATGCGCTGGCCATCCTGTTCATGTTTCGCGATTACCGCCAACCGGTTTTTGTTGCCCGCGGCGACATGTTCCGCCGGACGTTTATAGCCAGGCTGCTGCGCTTCGTCAAAATCATGCCTGCCTTTCGCGTCATGGACGGCGACAACCCGCTGCTCAACTACAACCTGTTTGACGACTTTGCCGACGTTCTGGGCAACGGACACTCGCTTATGATGTTTCCCGAAGCAGGGCACGAGAGCACCTACACGCTGGGGCGCTTTCGCAAAGGGTTTGCGCGGGTAGCCTTTCACGCCGAAAAAAAGAGCGGCTACACGCTGGGGCTAAAAATCCTGCCGGTGGCCAACCACTACTCCGGCTACTTTAACTTTCGAGAGAAGCTGGCTATGGTGGTGGGCAAGCCCGTGGAGCTGTCCGAATTTTTGCCGCTGTACAGGGAAAATCCCGAAAAGGCCATCCTTGCCCTCACAAAAAGCATGCACGATAAGGTGGGCGACCTTATGCTGAACATAAAAGACCGCGAGCAGTACCACCTATACAACTTTATACGCGCCATTTACGAGCGGCGCTACGCGCAGCGCATGGGCTGGAAGGCATCCTACTTTCCCAACATGCTCCGGGCAAGCAAGGCGATTATTACTCGCCTCGAAGGCTTGCACCTGTCGAGCCTGAAGCAGCAGGTGCGGCTTTTTGAAAAAGCGCAGCTGCTCAAAGAAGGTTTGGAAAAGCTGCGGCTGCGCTCGTGGCTCTTTGAGCGGCGGCAGGATTGGCGGAGGCTGGTTCTGGGCACGGTGAGCATGGTCTGCCTGTTCCCGCTGTTTTTTGGCGGCTATCTGTTCAACATTATCCCCTTCAGCGCGCCGCGCCTGGTAACCGGCAAGCTAAAGGACGCCATGCTGCGCCCAACGGTTGCCTTTGGAGCCTCTGTGCTCATTACCTTTCCGGTGTTCTACCTTTTGCTTGCGTTTGCCGGCGGTTTTATCACCGGTAGCGTAACGGCTACGCTGCTGTTCTTGATTTCTCTGCCCGCGGGGCTAATATTTTTTGACGCCTACCGCAAGCATTTTGTGAAGCTGCGGGGGCGCTGGCGCTTCCTTCTTCTCCGCCGGCAAAAGAATAAGCTGTTTGAGCAAACGCAGGATTTATTTGTTCAGGTAACGGCAGAGATGGACGTAATAATGGGCTTATGAAAGACGAACATCAACCGCTTTCCCGCTCCGATGTTAACCTCATGGCGCCCGCCGGCTCGTACGAGTCGCTGGCGGCGGCTGTTCAGGCCGGCGCCAACTCCGTTTACTTTGGCGTCGAAAAGCTCAACATGCGCGCGCGCTCCTCGGCCAACTTTACCCTTGCCGATATGGCGCAAATTGCCAAAATTTGCCGGGAAAACGGCATGGAGTGCTACCTTACGCTCAACACCGTGCTTTTTGACAGCGAAATTGCCGACATGCACCGCATTGTGGAGGCCGCCAAGGCAGCGGGCGTTACCGCCGTTATTGCCTCCGACCAGTCGGTAATTAATTTTGCCGGCGAAGCCGGAGTGGAGGTGCACATCTCTACCCAGCTCAACGTAAGCAACCTCGAAACCTTGAAGTTTTACGCTAAGTTTGCCCCCGTAATCGTTTTGGCGAGAGAACTTAACCTCGATCAGGTAAAGCATATTCACGAGCAAATTGTAGCGCAGGATATTCGCGGGCCACGCGGCCAACCGGTGAAAATCGAAATGTTTTGCCACGGCGCGCTTTGCGTGGCCACCTCCGGCAAATGCTACATGAGCCTGCACGAAAGCGGATACTCGGCCAACCGCGGCTCGTGCCTCCAAATTTGCCGCCGCTCGTACCTCGTAACCGACAAAGAAACGGGCAGCGAGCTGGAGGTAGACCACGGCTACATCATGTCGCCCAAAGATTTATGCACCATTGCTTTTCTTGATAAAATGCTCGAAGCCGGCGTCCGCGTTTTCAAAATTGAAGGACGCGCCCGCTCGGCCGACTACGTGAAAAAAGTGTGCCAATGCTACAGCGAAGCGCTTGAAGCAGCGCTTGAAGGCAGCTACTCCAAAAGTAAAGTAGACAGGTGGATGTGCGAGCTCTCAACCGTTTTCAACCGTGGTTTTTGGGATGGCTACTACCTGGGGCAGCGTCTGGGCGAGTGGAGCAAGGCTTACGGCTCTAAGGCTACGCGGCGCAAAGTTTATGCGGCAAAAGCCACCAACTACTTCTCGAACTTGAGGGTAGCCGAATTTACCGTTGAGGCAGGCGACGTGAAGGTAGGTGACGATGTGCTGATTATAGGGCCAACAACCGGCGTTATGGAGCTGCGCGTATCGCAGCTGCGCGTGGATAGCGGAACAGCGGTGCAGCAGGTTTCCAAAGGCCAGACTTTTTCCCTGCCGGTTTCCGGAAAAGTGCGCCGCGCCGACAAATTATACCTCTGGGAGGAGCGAAGGTAAAACCTTATTGGTATTTAAAAGTGCTACTAAGGTAGCCTTGTAGAAATAAGGTTTTTGGAGAATTACAGGTTGTAAAACCTTATTGGTATTTAAGAGCAACCTTAGTAGCGATCACAGGAAACCCTGCGAGTTTTTTTTCTTTCAAAATAGCGTTTATATTCAATAGATGCTTGCGCCGTCCCGTAGAGCCTACCCTGAATAATGGTGGCAATGCTGGTTCGAAATCTCATTTTTTACTAATTTATCTAACTGAAATTCCCGCTCTATTATGACCACATGTAAAAGAAAAATTTTTATATGCCTGAAAAAATAACCATATAACTTTTATGCTAAATTTCTTTTTTCAAATAACATGGTTATAATTATAACCATGTTATTTGTTTAAATAAAATACAAATAACCTCCCAATCACCAAATATACAAATACATAAAC
>JAISAC010000099.1 GCA_031266935.1 Prevotellaceae bacterium | reverse complement strand
CTCTATTAACCGTATGCTTCAGCATACGGGGGACAAGCAGGAGGCTCCCGCTAAGTCCCGCAGAGCCTGCCCCGAGCGTAGCCGAGGGGGACGACACTTTTATATCCGTTATATGTTATATTTATTTCTTATCCCTTAATGAAACAATTTTTTAATCATGGAACCTTTAAATCATCTCATCCAAATTTCCCAATTTTACGGCAGAGACAGCCGCTATGTGATTGCCGGCGGCGGCAACACTTCGTACAAAAACAGCGAGATGCTGTGGGTGAAGGCCAGCGGCTACAGCCTTGCCAGCATTACGGAGGATGGCTTTGCCGTGCTCGACCGCCGCAAGCTGAGCGTGATTTCGGAAAAAACCTACCCGGCGGACGCTGCCCTGCGCGAGGAGGAGGTAAAAAACGACCTGGCTGCTGCCTGCATTACCAAAGACCGCCGTCCAAGCGTGGAAACATCAATGCACAACGCCATTAACGCGAGCTGCGTGGTGCACCTTCACCCTACGCTGGTGAACGCGCTGATGTGCTCGCAAAATGCCGAAAAGGCAACAGCGGAAATATTCGGCAGCCGAGCGCTCTACATTCCCTACATTGACCCGGGGTACGTGCTCTTCAAGGAGGTCGAAACCCGCATCAAAAGCTACAAGGCCGAGCACGGTGTTGAGCCGGAGGTTATTCTGCTGCAAAACCACGGCATTTTTGTGGGCGCAGATTCTGTTGAAAAGGTGAAAAGCGTGTACGATGAGGTGCTGGGAAAAATTGAGGCGGCCACTGTAGCGCCGCTACCGACGATGGAAGCGGAGGTGGAGGCAAGCCACAGCGCCTGTCCGGTTGGCGTAAGCGTACAAAGGGTAATCCCCGCCATCCGCATGATGCTGAGCCGGCAGGGCATGAAAACGCTGAAAGTGGTGAGCAACGCCCTCGTAAGCTACTTTTGCAGCTCCGAAGAAAATTTTGAGAAAGCGTCGCGCCCTTTTTCGCCGGACATTATTGTTTACTGCAAGTCGAGCTACATCTACATCAGCGGCGGCAGCGAGGAGGAAATTTTGCTTGCTGCAGAGAAAAAAATCGGAGATTACGAAAAACGGTACGGATACACGCCAAAGGTAATTCTCATCAAGGGAGCAGGCTTGGTGGCGGTGGGCGATACCGCCGCCGGGTGCGACGTTATCCTCGACGTTTTTCAGGATATGATGAAAATAGCTTTCCTCGCGCAATCCTTTGGCGGCGGACACCCCATGACGCAGGAGCAGGTTGATTTTATCGACACCTGGGAGGTGGAAAGCTACCGGCGGAAAATCAGCGCCGGCGCTAACGCCGGACGCGCGGAGAACAAAATCATCGTCGTTACCGGCGCGGCGCAGGGCTTTGGCGAGGGCATTGCGCGCTGCCTCGTCAAGGAAGGCGCCAACATTGTGGTTGCCGACCTCAACGAGGCCGCCGGAGCGCAGGCCGTGCAGCAGCTCAACGCGCTGGCAAAAAGCAACCGCGCCGTCTTTGTCAAAGCCAACGTGGCCGATGTGGAGAGCGTTGACAGCCTCATTACCGCTACCGTTAAGAATTTTGGCGGGTTGGACATTTTTATCAGCAACGCCGGCATTCTGCGCGCCGGAGGCTTGGAGGATATGACGCCCGAAAGCTTTGAGCTGGTTACGAAAATAAACTACAGCGCCTACTTCTACTGCACCCGCGCCGCCGCGCGCGTGATGAAGCTGCAAAACAGGTACAGCGAAGCGAGCTATGGCGATATTATCCAAATCAACTCCAAGTCGGGCCTGCGCGGCAGCAAGGCCAACTTTGCCTACGCCGGCGGAAAGTTTGGCGGCGTGGGGCTTACGCAGTCGTTTGCGCTGGAGCTGGCGCCGTTTCGCATCAAGGTCAACGCCATTTGCCCGGGCAACTTTTACGAGGGTCCCCTGTGGAGCGACCCCGCCAACGGCCTGTTTGTGCAGTACCTGAAAGCCGGAAAGGTGCCCGGAGCAAAAACGGTGGAGGACGTGCGCGAGTTCTACATGTCGCAAGTCCCCATGAAAAAAGGTACCAGCCCCGAAGATGTTGCAAAGGCCGTGCTCTACGCGGTAGAGCAAACCTGCGAAACGGGGCAGGCCATTCCGGTTACCGGCGGGCAGGTGATGCTGAGCTGAAATACGAAAGTAATATTTACTGTATTTGCCCGACTTATTCGGCAGTAGCAAAAATTAATGATGTTTATGCGGCGCGATTTCGGCTTTTAAAGGCAAAACCCTACCTTTGCAGGACTATGGATATACCACATGTGATGGCACAATGAAATCTTTCACAACAACCTTTGAAGCAGGATTGAGTAAACTTGGTTTTAACGAGGGGCTCAATGAGGATCTATTCTTTACTAAAGATATAGACCGGCATGTTTCTATTCATAATCTTTGGTTTCATTTAGAGAAAGCAAAAACCCTTCGAGCAGATGCTATTTTTTGCCGAAAAATAATTGGAGATAAGTACATCCCTCAAGTTTACTTATACGACTTTACGAAAAAGGATACCTGTGAAGAGTCTGTATTAGCGGAAATTCATAAAAAAATATGGACTTCATCAGAAGTTCCTGTTGCTTGTGTGTTTACCAAAACAGAAGTAAAAATACTGGATACAACATCTCCGATAGACAGGGAAAATGACGTCCCAACATATTTGGATAAAATTGCTTTAACTTCAATAGCCCACCGTATTTTCAATGCACAGTTTGCTAATAGCATTAGGACAGGTACATATTGGGAGAACGAGGAGGTAAAAAAGAAGTTGTCTTTTAGCAAAAATTCATCTTACAGTATCCTCATCGACTATCTTAAAGTTATCATAAAAGAAGCTGTAAAAAATGTAGGGTTAGAAAAAAAACACCTTATACAGAAGCTTATCGTACAAAGTATATTAGTAAAGTATCTTGAGGAGAAAGAGGATGCATACGGAAACCGTGTGTTTCCGCCTGATTTTTTCAGCTCATACGCTAATGCTACCTGTTTTTGTGACATTCTAAGAAATGGCTGCTTGTTTGACTTTTTCGATGACCTGAACAAAAATCATTTCAATGGAAAAGTCTTTGAGTGGAAAGCTGATGAAAAAGAAAAATTGGAAGACAAAAAATTTTCCTACTTGGCAGATGCTTTAAGGGGCGGCTCAAGCAGCGATGGACAAATGTCAATATGGCGGCTCTATTCTTTCAACTTTATTCCGGTAGAGCTGATAAGTCGCCTGTATGAAGAATTTATTGAAGACGAAGAAAAATCAGAAAATGGAGCGGCCTATACGCCGTCTCACCTTGCAAATTTGTTGGTTGATGAGATAATGCCCGTTGAAAATGCAAAGGATTTAAGCAGGTTTAAAATTATTGACCCTGCTTGTGGCTCCGGGATTTTTCTGGTAATTGCCTTCAAGCGGCTTATTCAATGGTGGAGGATAAAAAATCAATACAAAAACCCATCGCTATCCGAGCTGAAGCAAATTCTCAACAGCTCCATATTTGGAGTTGATATAAACGAAACAGCAACGCAGCTGACGGCGTTTAGCTTGTGTATTGCGCTATGTGAAGAGCTTACTACTAAGCAGATTTGGAGTGAATTGCGGTTTGACGACTTAACCAGAAAAAATATTTTCCAAAAAGATTTTTTTCTTTGGCTGGATGAAAACAAAGATAAAAAAGAATCTTTTGATATTGTAATTGGCAACCCACCTTTTGTAAGAGGAGGAATATCAGCAGGCTTAGGGACATGGGCTATTGGCGAATCGGAGAGCGTAGATATTCCTCAAAATCAGATAGCGCTGAAATTTTTGTCCGAATCTATACCGCTGCTAAAGCCACAAGCTCGGCTATGCTTGATAATTAAGGCATCCGGTTTGCTGTACAACTCTACATCTTCCGAATACAAGAAAGTTTTATTTGAGCGCTATAATGTAAATCAGATTCTTGATTTTACTCCCTTAGCCAGAAATAAATCGCTGTGGGATTGCGGGACGGATGTTGCAGCTGCCGCTATTTTCCTTACGAAAGAATCACCCAATACGGAAAAAAACATTCTTCATGCCATATTTAGAAGAACGAAAGCAACTGCAGAGCGTATTGTTTTTGAAATAGATGAGTACGACCTTCACTTCATTTCGCGTAGCGAGGCTGCTACCAATCCTTACATATTCAAATGCAACCTAATGGGAGGAGGTAGAATTAAAAATATAATTTCGAAGCTTTCAAAAAAATCTACCTTTGGAAAAATAAAGGAAGATACTGGTTTGCTAGTAGAAGAAGGACTTGAAATAGGAACAAATGGAAAAAGTAAAGCCGCCTTCCTGTATCAAATTAAAACGCTACCAACAGAATCTTTTTCGAAAAAAGGAATTTGCTACGCTGACTTATCTGCATTTCCTAAAAATATAACGCCTAAAAAATTATCATCAGAGTTGATATTTAGGCATCCCAACATTCTTATTAAAGAAAACTTAGGAGATGAGCTAATCCCTATTGAGTATAATATGAGCAGGGATTTTACGTTTCAACGAAATATAATTGGAATAGCATCTGTCAAAAAAAACAAAGAACAACTTGATAGTATATATCGGTCTTTGCTAAGGTACAATAAGCTGTATCGTTTTTACATGTTGGTAACAAGTGGTCAGGTATTAGTAAATCTCAATACCGGTTTTTTACTTCGAGATTTTTTAAGCCTGCCATTAATACTTAATAATGATATTCACTTATCTCCAATAGATAATAACGTTATAAATGACGTAAATATTTATATGGATGATTTTCAAAGGCACGGAGAAGCTGCAAAAATCCTGAAACCTGTAAGTGGAAATAGCGATTTAAAGAGGTATGGACTTGAATACTCTAATGTATTGAACCATCTGTATGCCGACAGTGAGAAAACGTTCAAATTGTCGGATATTGTTCGGTTTAATGATGATAAGTTTATTGGGGCTGTTTTCACGTATGATAATGCCGGCGTGAAAGAGCCGAAGATTTTAAAAACGGATTATTCAAAAGAGATAGAAGGGCTTTCTCAGTTTAAAGTCAGCGAGCACTTCAGCGCTGCTCGAGTTATTAGATACTATTCAAAGAATAAGGTGCTGTTTGTAAAACCTAACCAAATGCGCTATTGGCTATCTTCAATTGCATATCGAGATGCTGATAAAACATTTGCCGACATACACGCATTTAAATGATTACCGAGGGTAAGCATATATACTCCAATAAGCCGGATTTTGATATCCCAACAGCGAACCTGCTTCGGTGGGTTGAGGGCTCATTTGTTGAAACAGCTTCGGTTTTTCTACATGCGCTACTCCCAACGCTAAACGAAACCCAATATGTTCAGGAATTTGTTGCCGAATTGGAGAGAACTTTACGAGCAATGGAAATCCCGCTATGCGTTGGGCGCGAATATTCTGACATTTATACCGAAGGAGCGGATAGGCAGCGCACGGTTGATTTTTATTTCTATCCGGTAGAGCAAGGAGCATTGAGGAAGTCCCTATTTTCCGTAGAGGCAAAAAGATTGCCTGCACCCGGAGGAAAAGGTAGAGCAAAAGAGTATGTTTTAGGCGCCGGAGGAGGAATTGAACGATTTAAGAGAGAAAACCACGGCAAAGGTTTATTCAATTGTGGAATGCTTGCATTTGTAGAAAAACAGGATTTTGCCTATTGGTATTCAACCATTAATTCTTGGATAGTGGCTGCTTCTGCTTCTGCTTCAGAATCGTGGACTCCGGAAGAATGTTTGTCCGGCCTTACCGTAAATACAGCATGGGCAAAATCTATGTCTATAGTAAAAAGGGAATTGAGCGATTTGAATTTAATCCATTTTTGGATTAATGTGCAAAAATAGCTTATTGAATTTCAACCGAATTTTTGCGCCTCCAGCGCTTCCCAACTCGCTACTTTATTTTGCTCGGTGCGCTATTATCCGGCAGAAATCGTACCTTTGTACGAAGTTAACCGAAAAATCGTATGCTCAGCCAACATATCTCCCGTCGCATAGCCTCGCACATGGGATTTGTCCCCACAGCCGAACAGCAAACGCTGCTCGATAAGCTGGGCGTTTTTCTGGTTGACCCGCACAGCGAAACCTTGTTTGTGCTCAACGGCTACGCCGGAACGGGCAAAACTACGGTGGTGGCGGCGCTGGTGCGCACGCTGCAGGAGCTTGGCCAGGCGGTAGCGCTGCTTGCGCCTACGGGGCGCGCGGCAAAGGTAATGGCGGCGTACTCTGGCCATGCGGCCTACACCATCCACAAAAAAATTTACCGGCAGGCAACCATGCGCGATGGCGTAGGCAAGTTTTCGCTCAACATGAACCAGCAGAGCAACGCGGTGTTTGTGGTTGACGAGGCCTCCATGATTTCCAACAGCTCGGCGGAGCAATCGGTATTCGGCTCGGGACGCCTGCTCGACGATTTGGTCACCTTTGTGCGCACCGGCAAGAATTGCAGGCTGGTGCTGGTGGGCGACAGCGCGCAGCTGCCGCCTGTGGGGCTGGCCACAAGTCCGGCCCTCGACGCCGGCTGCCTGTCGTTCTACGGCAAGAGCGAGCATACGTTCCTGCGCGAGGTGGTGCGGCAGGCCAAAAGCTCCGGTATTTTGCACAACGCTACGCACATCCGCGAGCGCATTGAGGCCGGCGGACAGGGATTTCCGCACCTACAGCACGGCGAGTTTCCCGATGTGCACAGGCTTTCGGGCGCCGAGCTGGTTGACACGCTCTCTACAGCGTACGGCAAGCATGGCCTGGACAGCGTAATGGTGATAACGCGCTCCAACAAGCAGGCCAACCGCTACAACGCCGGCATTCGCGCGGCTATCCTGGGCAAGGAGGAGGAAATTGTGCAGGGCGACCGCCTGATGGTGGTCAAAAACAGCTACAGCTGGATAGAGCAGGACGCCGAGCTGAGCAAGGAGGTTGACTTCATTGCCAACGGCGACATCGTGGAGCTGCGGCGCATACGCAAGTACCGCGAAATGTACGGCTTTCGCTTTGCCGACGCCACCATTGCGCTGCCCGACTACAACAACGTGGAGCTCGACTGCCGCCTGATGCTCGACACGATAGGCATGGAGAGCGCCGCCCTGAACGCCGGGCAGAGCAAGCTGCTGTTTGCAAAGGTGCAGGAAGATTACGCGCATGTTACGCCGGCAAGCAAGCGGTATGCCGCCATCAAGGCCGACCCGTTTTTCAGCGCGCTACAGGTAAAGCATGCCTACGCCGTTACTTGCCACAAGGCGCAGGGTGGGCAGTGGAAAGCGGTGTTTGTTGACCACGGCTACCTCACCGACGAGATGGTAAACGTTGAGTTTCTGCGCTGGCTATACACCGCTTTAACCCGCGCCACCGAGCAGCTCTACTTGGTGAACTTCGACAAGCGCTTCTTTGAGTAGCGTAGCGCGCGCACGAGGGGGTGTTTGCCTCCAACCAAGCGCTACCCAATGGCTGCGTAGGCCGGAAACTCACTTAAAAATTCGATGCTGCCCGTGTCAAAGCAGATGCGGCAGCAGTAGCTTGCGCTGCCGTTGGTGATGGCCAGGTAGGGTACGCGGAGCGAAATGTTGTAGCGGGCAGCCTGCGCAAATGTTTCATTGCCAATGCGCACGCCGGGCGCCTTGCACTCCACCAGCAGCAGCGGCGCTCCCGAGCGGGCGCAGGCCACAATATCGCAGCGGCGGATCATGCCGTTTACCTTTAGCGCGTGCTCCACCATCATAAGCCCCGCCGGAAATCCCCTGTCGTGCAGCAAAAAGCAGATAAACTGCTGGCGAACCTGTTCTTCCGGCGTAAGGGCTACGTGCTTTTTCCGTATAGGGTCAAATATTTTGGTGGTGTCCATGCTCCATTGATATAACTTTTTTATGCTGTACGCGGGCTATTTTTATGCTTTCCCCGTAAGAGGATTCCATAGCTAAGAGATGAATGCCCTACGGGCAATAAAGCGGGCTTGCCGATACGCTGCTCTATTGATATGAATGCCCTACGGGCAAAATATATTTTCAGGTCAATAGAATATAGACACCACCCAAGATTTCTACTTGCGGAAAAATAAAAAAATCAAGGCCACCATTGTCGCGCTTACCTAAGTACTCTAACGTACAGATGCTATCTTTGTAGCATTTTCGTTCGGCTAATTGCCGAATATATGTAAGCTCACAGACAAACGTTGTGGCCTTGACGTGTGCAAAGGTAGCATTTTCGCGCATATCTTGAGCAAACGGGTCAAAAATTTTTTTAGCGCTGCCTTTCGGAGCGCTCGCAAATGGATAAAAAAAACCTGCTTTTGCGCTGTGCTTGCTCCTTTTTTTCGCCGCAAAATCTTATCCATAAAGCGTGAATAAAATGATAACTTAGAGTATAGCCCTTTTTTTTCTATCGCTGCCATTAAGCAAAAATATTTATATTATCTTGTATAAACTATTGCATAATTACGATAAAAAAGTTATTTTTGCTGTCAATTACATTTAGGCTGTGTTTTTTTCATGCTGCTGAGGAAAAAATAACCAAATGGTAAAAATTAATGAAGCACTCTTTTTCAAAAGTTTACAAGCATAAAAGGCCGTTATCGGCATTTGCCCTGCTGCTTTTTGCCCAGCCTGCTTTTGCCGGCCAGGTGGACTTTGTTGTTAGCGCAGGCAAGACCGAAATCCGGCAGGGCGAAGAGCTGACCTACAGCGTGAGCGTGTACAACCGCGATGCAGCAGCCCTGGAAAATATCCTTGTAGCAGATTCGATGCCCAAAGGCGTAACGCTTGTATCGTGCAGCGCTACAGGTGGATACGAGTTGAGTAACCGCAGCATGCTTGTCAAAATTCCCTGCCTGCCGGCCGGCGAAGAGCATTCGTTTGACGTAACGGTGCGCGTAGACCGCAGAGGGAGCGTTGTAAAAGCGGTGCAGCTGCACGAAAACGGCGCTCTCCTAAGAACCGTAAGCCACGCTGTCAACGTGCTGTCCAACAACGTGCTGACAAGTAGCGTAGGCATGTTTACGCCAAACGGCGATGGCGTTGACGATTACTTTGAAATTCCCGGCCTGCTCAGCTATCCCAACAACAAGCTGCTAATGTTCAACCGCTACAGCGATGAGGTTTACCAAAAGCGCAGCTACGCCAACGACTGGGATGGCGGCAACCTGCCGGACGGCGGCTACTACTACCTGCTTACCATCTACCTCGACAAGGACGTTGTGCAAAAGTACAGCGGGTTTGTTTCCATTAAGCGGTAAGCTCCGGCAGCGCGAAGCGCTGAAAATACGCCGAAACGCGCCGAAAATACGCTTTAACCTGCCACTTTTTCCGAAAAATCAGTAACTTTGTAGAAAAATTTTTGCCCCGCCCGGCGGCGCGATAAATACAATTTGCATGCTATGACCAGATATTTTGCCTTCTCCCTGCTGCTCGCTGCGCTTGCCGCCGCGGCATTTCCGAGTTTTGCCACAGGCTTGCTGCGCAAAGGCGCCGACGCCTGCTTCGACAAGAACATTAAAACTATCCAGCTGCGCAAGCTCAACAGCGAAATGACCGACCCCGTCATTACGCTCGGCTCAGGCGACCGCCTGCTGCTTTCGTTCGACGACCTGTCGGAGGATATCCGCTACTTCTCCTACAAGGTTGCGCTGTGCGACGCCGACTGGAGCGAGAGCAACCTCCTTTTTTCCGACTACGTCGAAGGCTTTCCCAGCGACAACATCAGCAGCCGCGAGCAATCGTTCAACACGCTGGTGAGCTACGCGCACTACGCGCTCGAAGTGCCCAACCCGCAGATGCAGCTAAAGCTATCGGGCAGCTACCTGCTCAAGGTGTACGACGGCGATAACCCCGACGAGGTGCTGTTTCAAAAAAGCTTTTCGGTGGTAGAGCATTCGGCGGTGGGCGTGCAGGTTGGCGTACGAAAGCTGCCGCTGGCCGGAAACGACGCCTGCTCCCAGCAGCTCGCCATCACGGTGGAGCACCCTTCGTTTCCTATCAGCCAACCCTACACCGAGCTCAAAGTGCGGGTGGAGCAAAACGGATACCGCTTTCCGGACGTAGCCGCGCCAACGCCGACTTTTGTCCGCAGCGGCTACATAGATTACTCCCACCCCAGCAAGAACCTGTACCCCGGCGGCAGCGAATACCGCCACTTCGACGTATCAAGCCTTGAGTACAAAATGCTGCGGGTGAGAGAAATTCTAAACATCAACGGCGCCTACCGCGTACAGGTGGAGCGGGACGAGGTTTTCAGGCAGTACCTTTACAATCCGGACGTCAACGGGAGGTACGTGGTGCGCAGCGAGCGCTACCGCGACGAAAGCGACACGCAGAGCGATTACCCCAGCGTGTTCCTGTCGCTGCACATGGAGCAGCCGCTCAAAGGAAAGATTTATGTTTTTGGCGAAATTTCGGGCTGGGAGCTTAGCAACGATTTTGTCATGCTGTACGATAGCCGCCGCCGCGCCTACGAGCTATCTATACCCGCAAAGCAGGGCTACTACAACTACAAGTACGTGTACGTAGACGAAAACGGCGCGCTCGACATGGGAAAAATTGACGCCTGCTCAAGCGAAACGGAAAATATTTACGGCGTATACGTTTACTACCGCGCCGCCACCGACCGCCACGACAGGCTGCTCAACGTAACGTGGGTCAGCGCGCAGGAAACGCTGGGAAAAAGCAAAAGCGGCTTGTGAGGCCACCCGTGCGGTTGCACCCGCGCGGTTTCGCAACCTGCGCTGTTTTCAGTACCTGCTCTTTGGCACATGCCAGAAGCAGTACTTGTAGCCGTTTTTTTTGAGTCCCTTTCGTCCGCAGCGCTCGCCGTCCTTGTTGATGTGCAGGCACCGATGGCGGATTTTATCCAAATCTTTGTAGTTAATGTCGTTCTTGCCAACCTCTCCGGGGCCAACTACCATCTCCGAGGCCGATTTGCTCTCCTGACGCTTCACGTTCTGCCTGGAATACTTCTTGGCTTGCCGCATTTGGCGGGCTTGAGCGCTGCAGCCTGCCAGCATCAGCAGCATGCAACCTGCCGTCAGTAAATATATAAAATATCTACGTGTAAAATATCTATGTATAAAATAGCTACGCATGGGTTAAAAAAAAGTGCAACAAAAAAAGGTTTTATATGCCGTAATAGCGTAGCGCCGCTACGCCTGTAGCGCCGCTACGCCTTATCCAGCTGGTGCAGCGCAAAGCTGTACGCGCCTATTGACATGGCGCGCAAATCGCCCAGCCTGGAAACGCCAATCCCTATTCTTTTCACGGGGTCGTAGTCGGCGCTAATATCGGTTCCGGCAATGGTTACTTTTTTGGGCGTTCCCTTGAGGAAGCTGCTCATCTCCTGCTCATCCTCTACGTTGTACGCGGTGAGCACAATTCTCGGTACGCGGCTGCCGTCGGCGCGGCCAATGGTGCCGTTAATGGCGGCTACGGCGTGCGGCATAAACAGGTCGTGCGCGTTGGCAACGCCTCCGCCCACTACCACCAACCCGTCCACCACCGCAAGGATATTTGCAAGGGCGTTGCCCAGCGAGCTGCCCAGCGCCTCAAAGGTGCGCAGCGCGGCAGCGCGGTTTCCGGCCTTGCTTCCCTTGGCAATATCGTACACCTCCTGCGCCGATACGCGGTGGCTGTCGTCGCCGATTTCCTGCCTGTACGCGCGGATTACGGCGCTGCTGTTCACCGTATCCTCTGCTATGCAGTCGGGCGAGCTTTTGGCATGCATGCACCAGACCTCGGCGGCGGCGGAGTTGTCGCCAACGTTCAGCTTATCGCCCTGCACCACACCGCAGCCAAAGCCCGTCCCCAGGGTAACGCCTATCAGATTTTTGTACCGGCGTACGCTTCCGGCCTCCTCCAGCTTTCGGTTGACGCAGGGCAGAAAGCCGGCCAACGCCTCGCCGTAGGCAAACAAGTCGCCGTCGTTGTTGATAAAGGTTGGCAGCCCAAACTTATGCTCTAAGTACGCCTTGAGCGGAACGCCGTCCGTAAAGGCCGGAAAATTGGGCAAATTGCCGATAATGCCCTGCGGGTAATCTGCAGGGCCGGGAAAGGCAAAGCTGATGGCTACGGGCGGATCGCTCAGCCGGCTGCTCACCTGCGTAAAGCCCTCCACCAGCGTGGAAAGGCAGCGCTCAAGGTTGCCGGGGTCGGGAATCAGCCTCACCGGCTTTACAACTTCGCTGTTGCCGCGCATGGCAGAAAAGCAAAAACTTTGCCCTCCTGCATCAAGCGTAAGAACGGTGCGGGTATCGTTGCTGTACATACGTAAAGGATTTAGATTGTGAATTTTACAGGTTTACTCAAGCCTACAGGTAGCAAAATGCTGCTTGCCGCTGGCGGTTGATTATTTCATATCTATTTTTTTGACCGCTAAAAGTACTTGTAATTTCACCAGCTCCCAAAATTTTAAAGCTGCTTTTTCGTTAAAAATCGCTATCGACCAACTAAATTTTATTCCCAGGGGAGCTCCTAAAGCTCCCCAAAATGGGCTATTCCTTTTTTGGGGGATGGCGTCCATGCTCTATTGATATAGATTTTAATTCATACGAAACAAGGGTTGAAAAGGGTGCATTTCAAATTGTCGCTTTAAAATAATCCCGTAGGGTGGAGTGTCAAGAATGTGATTATTGTTTCAAAAATCTTCGTTCCAAATTATCTCGAAGCACGGCAGCCCGAAGGGTGGGGTGTCAAAAATGTGATATTCGCATAAAAATA
>JAISAC010000130.1 GCA_031266935.1 Prevotellaceae bacterium | reverse complement strand
TGGAAAAAGACGGTTTGGTTACCCGAACGATTTATCCCGAAATTCCGCCCCGCGTGGAGTATCGCCTCACGGATATTGGCATTTCGCTAATCCCGCATATTCAGGCGCTAATTGATTGGGCATTGCAGAATAAGGATACGATTATGGCTTCGCGGGAAAATTACAGGAATTCATGACTCTCAATCTTTAAGTGCTTCCGGTTTTGCGCCTGCCCTCTTTTAGCCAATTGTCGATTTCGCTTTTCAGGAACATCAATTTTTTCCCTTTCTTGTGGTAGGGGATTGAACGTTGATATGTCAATCTTATTGATAGCTTTGATTGCTTCAACTTCTTCCCTGTGATACGAGGTTAGTTCATCGGTATTTGAGAGGCGTTGCCTGATTTTTTCTTCGGAAAAATCGGTGAGGTAGCTTATCAGGCGAGCCATTTTTGCTTTGTCGTCAGACGTGGCGCTAACGCCCGACTTTTGCAGAAGCAACATCAAAACATCGGTAGTAACTTTTTGGGTGCGCTTTGCTTTGCTCTTTTCGGGATTATCTTTTTCGGGTGGTTGTTGCAGGATTTGTATTTTCCTGTCTGAACTACTCGAATTTTTCGAATAGTTGAATCTATCTGTAACTCACCACTTTGATATATCTCTTTCAGATGTACATCGTTACTCTCTGCTACTGAGGTTGTTTTGTTGAGAAAATTAGGTGAAAAATGAGGTTATACCCTCAAAGGAACCTCATTTTCAGGTTCGGCGGTTGCGCCGTCCCGTAGGGATGGAATGTTGGTAGAAACGTTGCGCACCCCCGCTTTTCCCGTCCCGTAGGGACGGAACATCGGCTAATGCCGCACCGCTACCAACATTCCGTCCCTACAGGACGGTTTGGGTGGGTGTCATTTTCTACCAACATTTCGTCCCTACGGGACGGCACAAACGCTCACACACGCTCACAAACTCTAATTTAAATTTCGTGCAGCTGCCCTTTTAGAAAACTTTTGCAATGGCAATAAAATCGTCGGCAGCGAGGGATGCTCCGCCGATAAGCCCGCCGTCCACGTCGGGCTGGGCAAAGATTTCGGCAGCGTTGGAGGGTTTGCAGCTGCCGCCGTACAGTATGGGCGTTTGCTCGGCCGCTGCGCCGAACTTGGCCGCCAGCGCTTTTCGGATGAACGCGTGTATTTCCTGCGCTTGCGCCGAGGTTGCCGTTTTGCCTGTGCCGATGGCCCACACCGGCTCGTAGGCAACTATCACCTTGCCAAAATCTTCTGCGCTGAGCTGGGTTAGCACCTCCAGCTGAGCGCTGATTACGTCAAAATGGCGGTTGGCCTCGCGCTCGTCCAGCTTTTCGCCTACGCAAAAAATGGGTATCAGGCCGTGTTTAAGGGCAACGTCGATTTTTTTAGCTAGCGTTGCGCTGGTTTCGCCGTAGTACTCGCGGCGCTCGGAGTGCCCGAGTATGCAGTACTTTACATCGACCGAGGCCAGCATCTTGGCCGATACTTCGCCCGTGTACGCTCCCGATTCGTGCTCGGCGCAGTTCTGCGCCGACAGGCCAATGCCGGCTTTCTCCAGCTCCTCGGCAAGGCAGGTGAGGTGCGTGAACGGCGGCGCCACAACCAGCGTTACCTCATTTTTTACTTCGCCTTTCCTGGCGATAATTGCCTTTACCAGCGCTTCGCCTTCGGCAAAGGTGGTATTCATTTTCCAGTTTCCGGCAACGATTTTTTTTCTCATGATAGCAAATTCAAATATTATTAAAAGGGATTATAGATTTTTATCGTCATCATCGTCGTCGTCATCAGCATCATCATCATCGTCGTCGTCGTCGTAATCATCGTCATCGTCGTCGTCATCGTCGTCATCATCGTCATCGTCGTCATCGTCATCGTCGTCGTCGTCATCGTCATCGTCGTCGTCGTCGTCGTCGTCGTCGTCGCAGCAACAGTCGTCGTCGTCGCAGCAACAGGTGCTACCGTTGCAGCTGCAGCCGCCCACGCTTTTCTCGGCAAGCTCCTTTTCGGTGGCTTCGCGCACGTCAACAATGCAGCCTTCAAAGCATAGCTCCATGCCTGCCAGGGGATGGTTGAAGTCGAGCACTACCGAGCTTTCCGTTACCTCTACCACGATGCCCGAAAAGACATTGCCTTCGCCATCCTCCATTGGGATGAGGCTACCCTCCTCCAGCGATATTTCTTCGTCAAGCTCTCCATCTACCATGAAAGCTTCCAGCGGAAACTCTTTAATGTTTTCGTCGTCAACCTCACCGTAGCCTTCGTCGGGCGTGAGCGTAAACTTGAAGGTGTCGCCGGCCTGCAAGCCTTTGATGTTTGCCTCAAATTTTGGAATTGATGTCATGTTGCTGCCAAACAGAAACGAGAAAGGCTTCTCGTTTGGTATTTCAGCTACAACTTCCCCGTCAACCACCAGCCGGTAGGACAAGGTAACTACTTTGTCAGTGGATACTCGCATGTTTTTGTGTAATTTTTTTTTTTAATACTTGCGCTTACATGGTTTGAGCAGGCAAGGTTTTACAGCCCCTTGCTACAAATTTTCTTCCGGCGTTATTTCTTCCGGCGTTATTGCTTCCGGCGTTATCGCTTCCGGCGTTATCGCTTCCGGCGTTTCTTCGGGTCTGGCCTCGGCAGGCGTTGGAGCGTACTCTTCCTCCTCGCTCTTGTTTACCTTGGCAACAGCGGCAATGGCGTCATTATCTCGCAGCTTGATGAGCCTTACGCCTTGCGCCACGCGGCCGGACATACGGATTTCGGATACCGGGACGCGAATGGTAATCCCCGATCGGTTGATAATCATCAAATCGTTTTCGTCGGTTACATCTTTTATGGCGATGAGGTTGCCGGTTTTTTCGGTAATGCTGAGCGTTTTCACCCCTTTTCCTCCGCGGTTGGTAACGCGGTAGGCGGAGAGCGCCGAGCGTTTTCCGTAGCCGTTTTCCGAAACAACAAGCATTTCGCTTTTTTCATCCGACACGCACACCATGCCTACCACCTCGTCGGATTCGCCAATGAGCATACCGCGCACTCCGGAGCCTGTTCTGCCGATGGCGCGCACCTTGCTTTCGTTGAAGCGCAGCGCTTTTCCGTGGCGGGCGGCAAGTATAATTTCGTTGCTGCCGTTGGTGAGCTTGGCTTCGAGCAGCTGGTCGCCGTCCTTAACGTTGATGGCAATCACGCCGTTCTGGCGCGGGCGGGAGTACTGCTCCAGCACCGTCTTCTTGATAATTCCCCGCTTGGTGCAGAGCACTATGTGGTTGTTGTCTATGTACTCCTTGTCTTCGAGCGTTTTTACGTTGATGTAGGCTTTTACCTTATCGTCGGGCTCAAGGTTAACGATGTTCTGTATGGCGCGCCCCTTGGTGGTTCTGGTGCCTTCGGGGATTTCATATACTTTGAGCCAGTAGCATTTTCCTTTTTCGGTAAAGAAAAGCATGGTGTTGTGCATGGTTGCCGCAAAAATGTGCTCAATGAAGTCCTCGTCCCGCGTAACGGCTCCTTTGGCGCCAATGCCGCCGCGGTTTTGCGTATGGTAGTCGTTGAGCGGCGTCCGCTTGATGTAGCCTAAGTGCGAAATGGTGATGACCACCTCGTCGTCGGCGTAAAAATCTTCAGGGTTGAACTCCTCGGCGGCGGGCACAATTTCGGTTTTGCGGCCATCGTCAAAGCGGGTTTTCACATCCGTGAGCTCCTCCTTGATGAGGTTCATTTGCAGCTCTTCGCTGCCCAAAAATATCTTGAGGTCTGCCACCAGCTTGGTCAGCTCGTCAAACTCGGCCTGTAGCTTATCGCGCTCCAGCCCTGTGAGGGCGCGCAGGCGCATATCTACAATGGCGCGCGCCTGCAGGTCGTCCAGCTCAAAGCGGAGCATCAGCTGCTGAATGGCCTCGTCGGGCGTTTTGCTGGCGCGAATGGTGGCAATCACCTCGTCGATGTGGTCAATGGCCTTGAGCAGCCCTTCGAGGATGTGCAGGCGGTCTTCGGCCTTGCCGAGGTCGAACTTGGCGCGGCGCACCACCACCTCGTGCCGGTGCCTGACGAAGTACTTTATTTGCTCCTTGAGCGAAAGCAGGCGGGGTCTGCCATCCACCAGCGCAATGCTGTTGATGGAGAAGCTCGACTGCATGTCGGTGTGCCGAAAGAGGTGGTTGATTACAATGTTGGCCACAGCGTCCTTGCGGAGCTTTATGACCACGCGCGTGAGGTTAACCCTGTCCGACTCGTCGTTGACGTACGAGATGCCGTCAATAATTTTTTCTTCGACCAAGTGGGCTATTTTTTCGACCAGCGCAGCGGGGCTTACCATGTACGGAAGCTCGGTAACCACAATCGTTTCGCGCCCTGTGTCGCTAATTTCAATTTCGGTTCTTGCGCGAATAACTACGCGGCCTCTACCCGTTTCGTATGCCTCCTTAATGCCCTGTACGCCGTATATGATGCCGCCCGTTGGGAAGTCGGGGCCTTTGATGTGCTGCATCAGCTCGTCGGTAGCAATATCGTTGTTGTCGATGTAGGCGCAGATGGCGTTCACGGCTTCGCCTAAGTTGTGGGGCGGCATGTTGGTGGCCATACCCACTGCAATGCCCGATGAGCCGTTGACCAGCAGCATGGGGATTTTGGACGGCAGCACCGAAGGCTCGGTGAGGCTATCGTCGAAGTTGGGGGTTAAGTCCACCGTATTTTTGTCAATATCGAGGAGCATTTCCTCGGCTATTTTGCGCAGGCGGGCTTCGGTGTATCGCATGGCAGCAACGGCGTCGCCGTCGCGCGAGCCAAAGTTACCCTGCCCGTCCACCATCATGTAGCGCAAGCTCCACCACTGCGCCATGCGCACCATGGTGTAGTATACGCTGCTGTCGCCGTGCGGGTGGTACTTACCCATTACTTCACCGACAATTCTTGCCGATTTTTTATGCGCCGAAGTTGACGATAAGCCTAATTCCGACATCCCGTACAGCACGCGCCGGTGCACCGGCTTTAGCCCATCGCGCACATCGGGCAGCGCGCGCGAAACTATCACCGACATTGAGTAGTCAATGTACGATGACTTCATTATTTCTTCAATATTGACCGGAACAATCCTTTCGTCCTCTATCTCTGCCATATATCTATCGTTACAAAAATTTCGCTAAATTACTACTTTTCCCTCGAAATGCGGCAACTCTACTCCGGTTTTTTTATCAACAAGCTTCATTAAATAATCTAAAACATCATAGGCAAAGATACTTCATATCTAAAAGTTGGATACCTTTGCTCGCTTTTTGTAATCAACCTGACAAGTTGGCGCAGGCACGAATTTTGAAGTACTAACCCGAAGCAGCATAAAGCCGGTGCTGCTCCCTTCAAAACCTAATTTTTTTTACTGTTGGCTATTTTAACTACATAATTCATAGATGGATACAAATTCTACAAAAAAGTTGGACGATGTAATCAACTTTAGCAAGGAAGAAGCCTTACGGCTTGGAAATCACGCTGTTGGAACAGGACATCTTATGCTGGGCATCCTGCGCGACGGCAACAACTCGGCCATAGACGTGCTCGCCTCGCTTGGAGTGGACCTTAAACTCCTGAAGCAATCTATTGAAAAAGAAATCCGGGGACACGACGAGCTGAGCATAAAGGACTTTGATAAGCTGGTATTTTTCAAGTCGGCGCTGCGCGTGCTGAAGATGCAGCATCTTGAGGCAATTTCGCTGAAAACCAACGATGTTGACCCTATTCACCTGCTGCTGGCTATCCTTAAATTCGACGAAGCAAGCATCGTAACTCAACTCCTTCAAGAGCAAAACGTTGACTACCGAAAGGTGGTAAGCGCTTTTGCGGGAAAGGACAGCAAGCTTTACGACGACAACCTGAGCAGCATGGGAGGTTACGACGACGACGATGACGACGATGACGACGACGATGATGATGACGACGATCTGAAGTACGCCGGCGCACCTTTTGCACCCGCCCGCCGCCCCGCGCCGCAGCCGCAGCGGATGGGCGGCAAGGTAGCGTCGGATACGCCGGCGCTCGACAGCTACGGCACGGATTTGACCAAAGCTGCCGAAAAGAATTTGCTCGACCCGGTGGTGGGGCGCGAAAAAGAAATTGACAGATTGGCACAAATTCTCAGCCGCCGCAAAAAAAACAACCCTATCCTTATCGGCGAACCCGGCGTGGGAAAAAGCGCCATTGTAGAAGGCCTGGCGCTTCGCATTGCCCACAAGCAAGTTTCGCGCGTACTCTTCGGAAAGCGGGTAATGACGCTGGACGTGGGCGCCGTGGTGGCCGGAACCAAATACCGCGGACAGTTTGAGGAGCGAATGAAAGCAATTTTGAACGAGCTGCAAAAAAACTCGCACATCATCCTGTTTATCGACGAAATCCACACGCTCATTGGCGCCGGAGGCGCATCGGGTGCGCTCGACGCCGCCAACATGCTGAAGCCCGCCCTGGCGCGCGGCGAAATTCAGTGCGTGGGGGCTACTACGCTCAACGAATACCGCGAGTACATCGAAAAAGACGGCGCGCTGGAGCGCCGCTTTCAGCGCATCATGGTAGAGCCTACCACCGTGAACGAAACTATCGAAATCCTGAACAACATAAAAGAGCGGTACGAAGACCACCACAACGTTACCTACACGCCCGAAGCTATTCACGCCTGCGTTTTGCTCACCCAGCGCTACGTTTCGGAGCGCTACCTGCCGGACAAAGCTGTAGATGCCTTAGACGAGGCGGGAGCGCGCGTGCACCTCTCCAACATCTCTGTGCCGACCGAAATTACGGAGCTGGAGAAAAAGCTGGACGCGGTTGGAAAGGAGAAAAAAATTGCCGTAGAGAAGCAAAACTTTGAGGTTGCGGCAGCCCACCGCGACGAGGAGCGGCAGCTGCAAGAGCAGCTGGAGGCCGCGCAAAGCAGGTGGCAAAGCAACCTTACGGAAAATCGCGAGGTGGTGGACGAAGACAAGGTGGCCGAAGTGGTGGCCATGATGACCAACGTCCCCGTGCAGCGCGTGGCGCAGGCCGAGGGCGTAAAGCTGCTCAACATGGGGGAGGCCATAAAAGGCAGCGTGGTTGGGCAGGACGAAGCGGTGGAGAAAGTCGTAAAAGCCATTCAGCGAAACCGCATAGGCCTGAAAGACCCCAACAAGCCAATAGGCTCTTTCATCTTCTTAGGCCCTACAGGCGTGGGAAAAACCTTGCTGGCAAAGGTGCTGGCAAAGTACCTCTTTGACACAACCGACAACCTTATCCGCATTGACATGAGCGAGTACATGGAGAAGTTTTCGGTGAGCCGGCTGGTAGGAGCGCCTCCCGGATACGTGGGGTACGAAGAGGGCGGGCTGCTGACCGAAAAGGTGCGCAGAAAACCATACTCGGTGGTGCTGCTCGACGAAATAGAAAAGGCGCACCCCGACGTCTTCAACCTGCTGCTGCAGGTGCTCGACGAGGGACACCTCACCGATAGCCTCGGACGTAAGGTGGACTTCAAGAACACCATCATCATCATCACCTCCAACATCGGATCTCGCGAAGTGAAGGATTTCGGCAAGGGTATTGGCTTTGCAACGGAGCAGAGCGTAACCGATATCAACGAAAAGGCCAAGGGCATTATCCAAAAGGCCCTCAAGCGCACTTTTACGCCGGAGTTCATCAACCGCGTAGATGAGGTCATCACCTTCAACACGCTAAGCAGGGAAAATATCTGCAAAATCATTGACATTGAGCTGCAGGATTTGATTGACAGGCTCGAAAGGATGAATTGCGCCATCGACATATCGCAGGAAGCCAAAGATTTTATTGCCGAAAAAGGCTACGATATAGAATTTGGCGCACGTCCGCTCAAGCGCGCCATGCAGCGCTACCTCGAAGACAGCATCTCGGAAGCAATTATCAGCAACGGCGGCAATGGCGGCAGCAAGAGCGAGGACAAGCGGAAAATAGCCGTAACCTTGAACGAACCTAAAGATAACGTGGCAGTTAACCTGCCATAGGCGACAAAACGTACAGTTTTTTTTGAGAGCCGATAGTAGCCCCCGACGGTCAAACAATGAAAAAGTTAGGTGTTAAGGGGAAAATAACCCTTGGTTTCATGGCGCTTATGCTGCTGCTCACGGCATCAGGCGTTATCTCCATATACGAGCTCGTGCGCACGCGCACCTCCGTATCGGGGGTGATTACCAAAGATGCGAACAGCCTTACCGCTTCGCAGGAGCAGCTGGACATGGTGCAGCAGGTTGGCTACGCCATGCAGGAGTTTATTTTTGATAGCAGCAACGCGGCGGTAGCGGCGCTAATATCGTCCGACTCGCTGGCGGAAATGCTGCTGGGGCGCCTCGACGAGCTGCACATGCCGGCAGCGGCGGAGGCGCGCGTAAAGGAGCTGTTCAACGCCTTGCATACCGAAGCGCACAGCATCCTCTCCGTAGAGGATGGCGTGAAGCGCAAGAACGCCTACCTCACAGGCTTCATGCCGGCGTACCGCCGGCTGATACAAGAGTGGAGCGGCGTGGTAGCCTTCAACCGGCAGGTGCTGCACAAGGATGTAGCAGCCATAGAGCAAAACCGCCACCGCGCAGTCATGCCCTGCACCATTGCCGTATTTGCAGGGGTAGCGCTCATTGTGATGCTCAACTACTTTATCATGCGCTACTTTGTCAACCCGCTGATAAAAATAACGCGCGCCGTTGAGAATACGGTGGAGTACAAATCGCCTTTCAGGGTCAGCGTGAAGTCGAGCGACGAAATGGGTGCGCTCAACGACGCCATTACCGCGCTGGCGGTGCAGGTCAAAAAAACGGGTAAAGCGGAGGTTACGTAAAAGACATGAGACCACCTGTTGTTGTCCGGTACGTTGGCCTTGCGCTCCTGCTCAACGCCGCCTTTATGTGCCTGTCGGCAGCTGTTTCCTGTATTTGCCGCGATGCCGCGCTTATACCGCTTTTGCTGTCGGCCATTACTACGTTCATGGTCGGAATTTTTCCCTTCATATTCGTTCCCGCCGAGATTGAAATCAACACGCGCGAAGGCTACCTGATAGTTGTGCTCGGGTGGTGCGCCAGCTGCCTGTTTGGCATGTTGCCCTACATCCTGTACGGGGGCGTTTTTTCGGTACCCAACGCATGGTTCGAGAGCGTGTCGGGGTACACCACCACGGGCGCCAGCATACTCACGGATATAGAGGCGCTGCCTCACGGCCTGCTTTTTTGGCGCTCGGCCACGCACTGGATTGGAGGAGTGGGCGTTGTTGCGTTCACGCTGCTTGTGCTGCCCTCTGTGGGTAGCGCAAAAATGCGCCTTTCGCGTACGCAGGCTTCGGTGAAGCACGAGGAAGCAAACTACAGCACACAAAAGATTGTGCGCGTCATACTTATCGTATATGTAGGGCTTACGGTAGCGCTTGCCGCGCTGCTGTGGATAGCCGGAATGAGCTTATTTGACGCCGTAAACCACGCTCTTTCTACCGTTGCCACCGGAGGCTTTAGCACCAGAAACGACAGCATTATGCACTACGACAGCCCGCTCATTGAGGGTATCCTCATGGTGTTTATGGTTATTTCGAGCATCAACTTTGGGCTGCTGTACGTGGCCATCGTAAAGCGGTTTACCCCGCTGCTCAACTCTCCGGTAGTGCGCTACTTTGTCGGCTCGCTGGCGGTGGGGATACTGCTGGCCACCGTTAGCCTGGCAGGCTCCGGCCAGTACGCCTCGTGGCTCAGGGCTTTTCGCGAGGCGGCGTTTCAGATGACCTCCATAGCCAGCACCACCGGATTTGCCGTTGGCAGCAACGCCGCGTGGCCGCCTTTTGCCGTTATGCTTTCCTTCTTCTTCATGCTGCAGTGCGGCTGCGCAGGCTCTACGTCGGGCGGCATCAAAGCCGACAGGGTGCTCATATTTTACAAGGCGTTTGTAGCGCATATTCGCAAAATGCTGCACCCCAACGCTATTGTTTCCGTACGCCTCAAGGGCATTTCTATGGACGAAGGCGTGGTATCGGCGGCCTCCCTGTTCATAACGCTGTACATGCTGATTGCGCTGATTGCCGCGCTGCTGCTGCTGCTTACCGGTCTGGATTTGACAACGGGCATTTCTGCCGCCATCGCCTCTTTGAGCAACGTTGGGCCGGGGTATGGCGAGGTGTATTCGCTGGGAACCTACAGCGGATTTTCTATTTTTGCCAAGATTGTGTGCACCGTTGCCATGCTCGTTGGCCGCCTTGAGATATACGGTGTGCTGATGTTTTTTTACTATCGCTACTGGAGGTAGCTTTTTCATTCGATGAACGGCGCGGCGCTAATTCCTAATTCACTATTGAATTCAGGTAAACTTCGAGGTTGGTGTACACGCTGCTTAGCGTTCTTGTATTTCCATCGCCTGCGCTGTTGGGGTTAAGGCCTTTGGCGGTTTCCCATGCATCGGGCATACCGTCGCCGTCGGTATCGGCGGGAGGAGTGGCGCTGCTGTAGGTATCCCAGCCGCCCACGTCGGTTTGCGTATCAATCAGGCCGGCGCGGGTACCTCCGCCGCCGGATGCGCGTCGCGGCGCCAAGCCGTTTTTCACCTCGTTCACCACGCGGGTATCGGTGGCGTCGCGGCGAAAGCTGGCGCCGACCTTTTGCAGCACCAGCGCGTAAGCATCTTCGGCGGTATGCGTAGTAATCTCACCTTTCTCAAACTCGACGGACGATTTCAGCTCGGCCTTGCTCTTGGAGCTCGGGTTGGGCGTTATTCCCACCCAGTTGTCGTTGATGACGGAGGCGTTTGGCGAGCCGTTTACGTTGAGCATGTGGTTACCGGCAACGTAGAATTTTCCCCATACGCCTGCCTTCTGGCTGTTATCTCCTGCGTCGGGGTTGGGCTGGAAGATGCGGGCGGTGTTGGAGGAGCCTGCGCCCGGCTTGTAGTAGTTGCTCACGAGGTTGTAGCTACCGCCTTCGCCAGCGTAGCCGCTGTTGGATCCCCAGTTGTAGATTACGTTGTTGCGGAAGTCAACCAGCTCCCTGTCGGGCTGGTTGGAGTAGCGCGACCCGCAAAAGCGGGGGTTGCGGTTATCGTGGTGCGCCAGCAGGTTGTGGTGAAACGAGGCGCCCTTGCCGCCCCAGATGCCGCCGTAGCCGTGCGCTCCCTTGCCGTGCACGGACACGCGCAGGCTTTCCGAGAGGATGCACCACTGCATGGTGAAATTTTCGTTGTCGTAAAACGATGCGCACTCGTCGGTGCTCCAGCTCATGGAGCAGTGGTCGATGATGATGTTCTTGTGATTTCTCCCCCACAGCGCGTCGGCCTCCGTACCCCGCTCGTCGCCCATGCGGAAGCGCAGGTAGCGGATGATTACGTTGTCGGCGTCAACCACCACCGGAAAGTTTCTGATGCAGATTCCGTCGCCGGGCGCCGTTTGTCCGGCAATGGTAATATTTGCATTTTTTATGGTGAGCTGGCTGCCCAGCGCAATGATACCCGACACCTTGAACATCACCGTCCGCGCTCCGCTTTGGCTCACCGCCCAGCGGAGGCTACCCTCGCTGCTGTTGTCCGAGAGGTTGGTAACGTATATCACCTTTCCGCCCCGCCCGCCGGTGGCGTACTTCCCAAAGCCTTCGGCGCCGGGAAAAGCGTCGGCGGTTGCAGGATCGGGGGTTGGCTCCGGCGTGGAGGCGCTGTCGATGGTAGCGGTGATGCTTACCGCTGCCGAGGCTTCTTCTCCGGCTTTGTTGAAGGCTACTACCCTAAATCCGGTGGTGGCGGCGGTAGGCGTAATGGCCCGCGAAAAGGCGTAGCTCGCAGCGCTGGGGTAGCTCGTGCCCAGCGCGGCCTCAGACTTGCCGCTGACCAGAAAGTACTTCACCGAAATCAGCGCCGTAGCCGACGTTACCGCGCCGCCAACGGTAGCTACCGTATCGGCAGGCAGGGTGTAGGCGGGCTGGTCGAAAGTAATGACGGGAGCGCCCGGCTCAACTTCCGATACGTTTTTTTTATCGGAGCAAGCGGTAATGGCTGCCATATAAATGACAGGCAGCATACGGAGCAATAACCGAATTTGTTCTTTATAAACGCTATTCATATAGTTTTTCAATTTTTTCCGAAATAACTACTTGGTATTTCGCATCATAAATACCATTTTTGACGGCTGCACGTTTGCCGCTACCTAATGCCTATATTCATGGTACAAAAATACTAAGAAAAATAATTTGCATTTTTTGCCATGTACTTAGCGCTACTTTTCAAATAATTTTATACCTTTGCCCATTATGGAACTTATCTATTTTATCGGCGCTATGGGCGTTTGCGCTTTGGGTGTGCTTGTATATGCCTGCATTGGCATTTACAGGATGAAGCGCTCCCGTACGCTGTAAGCCCCTTGAGCGTCGGTTAGCGTCTCGCCGGCAGCTTTCATACAGCTAAATCATTACCTCATTTTTCAACAACCGCTGTTTTAATGAGGTAATGAGGTTGCTGATATATGTATTAATTCATTGCTACTGAGGTTATTTTGTTGAAAAAAAAATTAGGTGAAAATGAGGTTACGCCGGCGAAATCAACATTCGCTTTACTTATCTTCATAGTGGCCATACGCCGAATATATGGATACTACTACTTCTTCTTTTTCAATTTCGTAAACAAGGAGGTGTTTTTGCGTTATGCGCCTCGACCATCGATTTTCATCAAGGCGCTTAGGGTGTCCCGTGCCCGTTTCGGGGTGTTCCCGCAACTCTGCGAGAAATGCCTCAAATTTTTTATAGGCTTGAGGCTCCGAAAATCTTAGCTGGGCAATATCCTTTTTTGCCTCCTTAGCAAGGAAAATTTCGTACTTCATAAGCTGTCAAGAAAGGCTTTTATGTCCTCATCGGGTTTAAGTACGCTATATCTTCCCTGCCGTATATCCTCTTCTGCGCGCTCAATTTTGGCAAAAAATTCCTCCTTAGTCATCAGCGTATCGTCGTTGGGAGGTACCGCTACGACTTTGTACAGCCGATTTTTTGCTCTTTTAATAACAATCTCCGCGCCCTCATCCAGCATATCAAAATAGGCGCTTTGGCGCTGCATAAAATCTCTACTACTTACGGCTAACATGGCTTTAATTTTTTTTGGGTTACGTGCTTGCCTGTCCGGCGAAATCAACATTCGCTACAAATGTAGCAAACTTTTTACTTCCGGCTGCATTTTTTTCGATTTACAGACTCTATATCCGGATACTGTACTTTTACCCTCTCCCATGCTTTCATCGGGATAAAAACGCCCATTGGGGTTCCCTGCCGGTCTTTCAATATCTGTGCCTGTAACATAGTAATCTTTATTTTCCCGCAAATATACGCAAAATATTCATTCTCCCCACAAAAACAAGGCCGCTTTCACGAGCAATAATTCTTAGCGATACTTCCGCGGTCTAAAAGTCGATACCTCCTTGAAGCCTTTTATTTCGCTGATTTCGTCCTCTTCTACGGCTATAAATATTTTTTCAATACTTCATTTTTAAGCGAAAGCATTTCATCAACAATTTTCTGTGATTCTGCGATTTCCGCTTCAATCTTTTCAATTTCGGCAACGATTTTTTGCTGCTCGGAAAGAGGGGGGAGGGAAATCGAAAAGTTTTCTAATTGAGATTTTGTAATGGCTTGCCGCGATGTCGCACCCTCTCCTATTTGTAATAATATATCTTTATATTCTTTGCTAACTAACATTAATTGAACGTATTTAGGTAGAGCTTTCTCGCTTGTTCGTATTATGGAAACATGCTGATTAACTCTTGCCGGCAAGTATTTTTCATCTACAACACAACACCTTGCTATTGATGCACCGGTTATATTGAATAATATATCATTTTTTTCAACAGTAACATTATCTAATTTTTCAGCTTGTTCTTCATCAATATAAGCTAATCCTTCTTCTAAAAAATAGCTATCATAAACGTTTTGACTTCTGATAAAAGTTATACCATGATTTTTGTAAACACCTCCACCTCCCAATGGTGTAGCTCCACTACCTATTTTAATGGTTATATCTTGTAGTTTGGTGTTTACTCCGGCTGTTTTTTCTATAATTATTGAAATAGATTTTTTTAATCCGTCAATCTTCTCTTTCTCTTCCGCCTCTTTCTTTTCCAAAACTTCGATTTCGGAAACGATTTGTTGCTGTATTTCTTTTGGCAGGAAGGGAATTTGAATCTTTGCCAAATCATCAGCGTAAACATGTGGCTGTGCTTGTCCTCTTTGCAAATCATAAATTTCTTCTTGAATCAATTTTAAAAATAAAAAAATCAATTTGGTAGAAATGCTTTTTTCGTCTTTTGAATGAATCGTATTGCAATCGGAAGCAAAAATCGGCATCGCAAAATAATTTACAAAACCCGAATAAGCTCCGGATGCACTTATGGTTATGACGTTTCCATTTCTATTTGCAATGTTATGAAAATAGGCAGGTTCTTTTCCGCCGGCAACCACGGGTATATTCCCCTCAACGGTTTTTTCTTTTGTAATAGAAGTTCCTTTTTGAATTACAGCAATATCATTAAGAGAAACTAAAATATTCGTTCCCCAAATGTCGTCATATCTTACTTTTTTTTTAACCGCCGTAGAAATATTTTTTGCAAAACTCTCCCTGTCAAAAGTGAGCATATCCACCAACCGAACGCGGGAAATATTGTCTTTCAAACTTTCATGAACAGGGAAATCGTAATCGCCCGAAAATGCCTTGTAAATGTAAGCGCTTGCTTTTTCGGGATTATCAAAACTATCGCCGTCAAACAACTGCGTACATTCATCAATCGTTTTTCCTCGCCGTACCGGGTGTATGCCTTCGCTACCGCGGCGGTTGGAAAATTCGTAACCAAGAAAACGCTTTTCAGCGTCTTTTTCGCCGGTTTTTACCAACACTACCTTTTGTGGATAAGCAAGAATAAAATAGTACAGCTTTTCTTTTTCCGTTTCAATCAGCGTATTCCAAAAATCTTTTTCGGTTTTTGCTTTGATTTTTTTGCGGTATTCCTTGTATATCTCGTGGTTGGCAATAAGATTGCTCGGTTCTTTTTTCAGCAGCGTAATATAATCGTCAACGGTGATATTTTCCCAAACATGATTTACATATTCGGCAACCGGTTTTTCAATACCGTTGCGCGTTACATCCTGATAATCGTCAAAAAAACGCTCTACGGACTTCCGTAAATTAATACTGTCGTAATTATTTCTACGACGCAGGAACAATACGACCGTATTTGTTCCGGTAGCCATAAACGTATTGCTTCCCAATTCGGTAATAGCAACAATTTCAAAATATTGCAGGATTATTTCGCGGGCTTTGGCGTAAATACCATCGTTGCTCAAAATGGAACTCGGCAAGATCACACCTGCCACGCCGCCGTCTTTTAACAGCTGTTTGGTGCGCTCAACAAACAGACATTCTATTTCGGAGCTGTTATCCGTCAAGCTGTTGTACAGTTCGAAATCGTTTTTACCATAAAATTTGCTCGCATTGTTCTTAAATGCCGAAACCGAATAGGGTGGATTGGATACAAGTATGTCGAACTGCTTATTTTCTTGCGGGAAGTCCTTATCTGTTTTTACGAGAAGAATTTTGTATTCTTTTGTGCTTTTGAAATTGCCCAGCCCGTCGCTGTGTATTACTCTTGCCAAACCGTCGCCGTGAAGATAGCAGCCCACTTTGCCGACTTTTACCAGACGGTAGTCTTTTTCGATGCCGTAAACATAGTCAATAGCCCACTCATAAGGATAAGCCTTCGCTTTATCAACAAATCTTTTTGTATCTCCAAATAATTTGCTGCTGTCGAGATTATCCAGTAATTGTTGTAACGTATGCATACTTTCGGTAATGAAATGTCCACTACCCGCAGCATAATCAATTATATGCGGTAAAAATTCATCTTTTATTCCTTTCTGTATTTTAGCCTGAACAATATTATCTATCGGCAA
>JAISAC010000060.1 GCA_031266935.1 Prevotellaceae bacterium | reverse complement strand
TAGAGCCATTGGCCGTTGAGCGTCCAGTAGTAGCGGCCGTCGGTGTGCAGCTTTACGCCGATTTGCGGGGTGGCGCCGGTTTCGCCTTTGGCGCCGTGCCATAGCATCAGCGGCGCGCCGGTGTTGAAGCTAATGGTGTATCCGCCCGGCTCGGGTGCGGTAAACGCCGAGACGTCGGTAATGTAGCGTTGGCGCTGCACGGCGTCGACCAGCCCCTCCAACACCGTGATGTTGTGGTTCATGGCGGCTTCGAGGGCTGCAATACGGCTGGCCTGCGCCCCCAGCTCCAGCTGCTGCTTGTAGAGGGCCTCCCACACTGCGCTGTCGTCGTACTTTGTGCAGCCGCCTACTGCAAGCAGGGTAGCCGTCAAAAGGAGGGGTAGAAACTTTTTCATAGCTTACGTGTTTTTTTTGTTATACTCGAATGTATGCGAACCTCTCCCCCCGTCCCCCGTCTCCACCGGAAAGAGGAGCGATGCACAGCAGGACGTTTGTGCTGACAACGTGCGCCGCCGCCGTCGGCGAAAAGTTTTGGAGATATGTCTTCAAGCAGCTCTTCACAATATGTTTTTATATAAAAAGGCAGGGAGTTAACTTTTGGAGGGGTAAAGATAAGAAAATGTTTTGAAATACGAGAAACCGCCCACAGATTGGCTAAATCTTTTTTTGAGGCGCTACGAAAATTTGGTGGTGTCCATGTTCTATTGATATGAGAATATATTTTGCCCGTAGGGCATTCATATCAATAGAACAGAGTATCAACAAAGCCCGTTTTATGCCCGTGGTGATGTTGAGCGGCTGTTTCGCATCCCTAAACCGTCCACCCCACCGCGTCGCTTGGCATGCGCCAGTCGCCGCGGGGCGAGAGGTTGATGGAGCCAACCTTGGGACCGTCGGGCATGCACGAGCGCTTGAACTGCTGGGAAAAAAACCGGCGCAGGAATACTTTCAGCCAGGCAGAAATTTCGTCGTCGGCGTAATCGTTCTTGAATGCATGGGCGGCCAAAAACGCTATTTTCTCCGGGCTGAAGCCAAAGCGAACAAAGTAGTACAGGAAGAAATCGTGCAGCTCGTAGGGGCCTATAATATCCTCCGTTTTTTGCGCAATTGTTCCCTCGCCGGAGGCGGGCAGCAGCTCGGGGCTTACGGGCGTGTTGAGCACGTCCCTTAGAATTTCTGCCGACGCGCTGTCCTGCTGCTGCGCCACCCACTCCACTAAGTAGCGCACCAGCGTTTTCGGGACGCCGCTGTTGACGGCGTACATCGACATGTGGTCGCCGTTGTAGGTTGCCCAGCCGAGCGCCAGCTCCGAGAGGTCGCCCGTACCCACAACAAGCCCGCCGTGCTTGTTGGCCAAGTCCATCAGGATTTGGGTGCGCTCGCGCGCCTGCGTGTTCTCGTACGTGACGTCCTTAACCTCGGCGCTGTGCATAATATCCTTGAAGTGCTGCAGCGACGCCTCCCGAATGGAGATGTCCAGCAAGGTAACGCCCAGCGATTTCATCAGGTTGGTGGCGTTGGCGTAAGTTCGGTTGGTGGTGCCAAATCCGGGCATGGTAACGCCGAGAATACGCTTGCGGTCGAAGCCCAGCTTGTCGCAGGCCTTGACGCAAACCAGCAGCGCAAGCGTGGAGTCCAGCCCACCGGAAATGCCCAGCAGCAGATGCTGCGCCTGCGTGTGCGTCCAGCGCTTGCTTAGCCCGCCCACCTGGATAGAAAAAATTTCGTGGCAGCTTTCGTCGCGCGCTGTGGGCGGCGGAACAAAGGGATGCCTGCCGACGTCGCGCTTCAGCTCAAGCGCATAGGGAGGCGCCTCCTCTATGGGAATAACCCGGTACGCGGCGGCAGACCTGTCCGCTCCGAAGTTGGCGTTTCTCATGCGGTCTGCCCGGAGGCGCTCCACGTCTATGTCGGCCACCGTGAGCTGCGGCTCGAAGCAAAAGCGGTCTGCCGAGGCTACGATTTTTCCGCTTTCGGCAATGATACCGTTTCCCGTAAAGACAACGTCGGTGGTAGATTCGCCTGCCCCCGACGAGGCGTAGGCGTAGCCCGCGTAGCATCGCGCCGACTGCTGCTCTACGAGCTGCCGCCTGTAGGCATGCTTGCCCACCACCTCGTTGCTGGCCGAAAGGTTGAAAATAATTTCGGCGCCGTGCATGGCCTGCTGCGCGCTTGGCGGTATGGCCGTCCAGAGGTCTTCGCAAATTTCGATGCCAAAGGTAAATGCGCCGTCGGAGAAGAGCAAGTCTGTCCCAAAGGGAGCAGTCCGGTCGCCCAGCGTAACCTCCTTTTCCCCGCACGAGGCGCCCGAGGCAAACCAGCGCTTTTCGTAAAATTCGTTGCCGTTGGGCAGGTTAATTTTCGGGACAACGCCCAGAACGTGGCCTCCCTGCAGCACGGCGGCAGCGTTGAAGAGCTTGCCGCCTAAGCGCACCGGCAGCCCCACAATCATGGCCGCCTGCGCCATGATGGTTTGCATTGCCAGATCGTCCAGCGCTTTCAGGGCGCCGGTGAGCAGCTTATCCTGAAAAAATAAGTCGGCGCAGGTGTAGCCCGTGAGGCACAGCTCGGGGAAGCAGACAACCTGCACGTCTTCTTTTTCGGCCTGCCAAACCAAATCAACAATTCCGGCCGTATTGAAGGCGCAATCTGCCACCCGAAGCTCCGGTATCGCTGTGGCAATGCGTACAAATCCTTGGTACATCCTACTTTTTGTAATAAAATTTATGCTGACGCGCTGCTATATAGCACAAGGCAAGCCACAGCAGCATTGCCATGGCCAGCTGCTGCAAATATACAAAAAAACGGCGAATTCGTCAGTGAGGGTGCATTTGACTACGTCGATTTTCAATTCAAATTGTCGCTTTAAATAATCCCGCAGGGATTATTCGCTCGGTAGAAAGCACAAATGGCGTCCCTCTTTGGCATCCCGTAGGGACGGCGCAAGCACCCATTGCCGTTGCAACAAAATCATTTTTGGTACATTACCCAACTATTGAATCTAGTATTCTTCTTCGTTGAAAAAGAAGTCTTCTTTGCTTGGATAATCCGGCCAAATATCTTCAATGCTTTCATATACTTCGCCTTCGTCTTCTACCTCTTGCAGGTTTTCTATTACCTCCAAAGGGGCGCCCGAACGTTGGGCGAAATCAATCAGCTCATCTTTGCTGGCAGGCCAGGGAGCGTCCTCCAATTTTGATGCAAGTTCTAAGGTCCAGTACATATATTTCGATTCTATATTTTGAGACAATAATTTGATATCATGAAAAAGTTCGCAAAAGTAAAAAATTATATGATAACCCAAGCTGACTGTTGGTAGTTTGCCAATAAAAACAGCTGCCTAAACACATTTTTTAACATGACGTATTTTTGCCTTTTTTTGTTATGGCGCTACCGCTGCTTTGCATTTAAGTTTTCTACCAACATTTCGTCCTTGCGGGACAGCGCAATAGTCAATTTATTTCGTAACAATTCCATAGCACCTCAAAAAAAGAAATAGCCCAAATTCGGGAATTTTACGTATTTTTGTCACGGTATAATTCAGGACATTCATTATTTACCGTTATGAAGAAGCAAACGCTACTACGCCACGCATCGGCTATGCGCCTTGGCGACATTGTGCTGGAGTCGATGCGCAGCGGTACGCGCGAAACATCCATGCTGCGGCGCGCCTACATATTGGGGCTGTGGGAGGAGGTAGCGGGCAAGAGCATAGCCGCCCGCACGCAGCAGGTTTTTTTGAAAGATAAGAAGCTGCTTGTGGAGTTCAGCTCGTCGGCAGCGCGCAGCGAAGCGTTCATGCAGCGCGACGAAATCGTTAAGCGCATCAACGAGCAAGCGCGGACACAAATTGTCAGCGAGCTGATTTTGAAGTAGCCGCTTGCCGCACTCCGGCGCTCAGCATCCCTCTACCACCACCACCACTTCGCCCTTAGGCTCCTTTTGGGTAAAGCGTAGCGCCAGCTCCGCCAGCGTTCCGCGCAGGGTTTCCTCGTGGAGTTTGCTCAGCTCGCGCGAAACGGCTGCCCTGCGGCTGCCGCCAAGCGCCTCGGAGAGCTGCTGGAGCAGCTTGAGCAGGCGGTACGGCGACTCGTAAAAAATCATGGTGCGCTCCTCGCCCTGCAGGGAGGCAACTTTGCTTTGCCGGCCTTTTTTTTGGGGCAAAAACCCCTCGAAGCAAAACCTGTCGCAGGGCAGTCCGGAGGTGATTAGCGCCGGCACAAAAGCCGTTGCGCCGGGCAAGCACTCCACGTCAACGCCTTTTTCTATGCAGGTGCGCACCAGCAAAAATCCGGGGTCGGATATGCCGGGGGTGCCGGCGTCGCTTACCAGCGCCACGCTTTTGCCCGTGGCAATGAGCGCGGCTATGCGCTCTACCGTTTGGTGCTCGTTGAACTTGTGGTGCGATTGCAGCTTAGTTGCAATGTTCAGGTGCTTGAGCAAAAATCCCGTTGTGCGCGTATCCTCGGCCAGCACGAGGTCAACCTCGCGCAGCACACGGACGGCCCGCAGGGTGATGTCCTCAAGGTTGCCTATGGGGGTAGGAACAAGAAAAAGTTTTGCGCTATCTGCTGCCATTTTTGACTACCTGCAAAAAAATTACCGATTTTGACTCTGCCTGCCGCCTTTGCTTTGCGCGGCTACCCTCCAAAGTTATCAAACATGACCATTTCGTCGGGGACGCCCAAGCCGTAAAGCATTTTGGTGGCGGCCTCGGTCATCATGGGCGGGCCGCACAGGTAGTATTCGATGTCTTCCGGCGCTTTGTGCTGCTTGAGGTAGCGGTCGTAAATTACCTGATGAATAAAGCCGGTTGCCCCTGTCCAGCGGTCTTCGGGGCGAGGCTCCGAGAGGGCAACGGTGAAGGTGAAGTTGGGGAACATTTTTTCTATTTCCCGAAACTGCTCCTCGTAGAACACCTCGCGCAGCGCGCGCGCGCCGTACCAAAAAGTAACCTTCCGCCCCGTTTTGATAGTCTTGAACAGGTTGAAGATGTGCGAGCGCATGGGCGCCATGCCGGCGCCGCCGCCGATAAACATCATTTCGCTTTGCGTGTCGCGGAGGAAAAATTCGCCGTAAGGCCCCGACAGAGATATTTTGTCGCCCGGCTTGCGCGAAAAGATGTAGGACGAGCATATACCCGGGTTGACTTTGGCAAAGCCCTGCTCGCGGCTCCACGGCGGCGTGGCAATGCGCACGTTGAGCATAACGATGTTGCCCTCTGCCGGATGGTTGGCCATGGAGTAGGCGCGAAACGTCGGCTCGGCATTTTTCATCTTCAAATCCCAGAGCTTCATGCTGTCCCAATCCTTGCGGAATGCAGGCTCTACCTCAACATCCGCCGAGAAATCGACTTCACATGCGGGGACGTTCACTTGTATGTATCCGCCCGACTTGAAGCTGAGCGTTTCGCCGGCGGGCAGCTTCACTACAAGCTCCTTGATGAAGGTGGCCACGTTGCGGTTGCTCACCACCTCGCACTCCCACCTTTTTATTCCTAAAACTTCCTTGGGAATTTCTATCGCAAGGTTTTCGTTTACCTTTACCTGACAGGCTAACCTCCAGCGGTCTTGCTGCTGCCTGCGCGTAAAAAATCCGACCTCTGTAGGCAAGATGCTTCCGCCGCCGCCGAGCACCCGGCACCTGCACAGGCCGCACGTGCCGCTGCCGCCACATGCAGAGGGCAGGAAAATACCGCCAGCCGACAGCGTAGCCAGCAGGCTGAACCCCGACGCTACCGCCAGCTTGCGCTCGCCGTCGTTGAGGTCAATCAGCGCCTCGCCTTGCGGGGCAAGCTTTTGCCGGGCAAACAGCAGCAGCGATACCAGCAGCAGAGTAATTACCAAAAAAACCAATATAGCTATCGTTATTACCATAACTTGTTGTGTTGTAAATCAAGTGTTGAAAAATATCATTCTTCCAAAAACGGCGGCGGGCTTTTGCAATGCGCTTTTACAGCTTGACACCCATAAAGCACATAAAAGCTACCCCCATCAGCCCTGTAATGATAAAGGCAATGCCCAATCCCTGCAAAGGCGCGGGGACGTTTGAGTAGGACAGCTTTTCGCGGATAGCGGCTATGCCCACAATGGCCAGCAGCCACCCTATCCCCGAGCCTAACCCGAACGCTGCGGCCTCGCCGAGCGTTTGGTATCCGCGCTCCTGCATGAACAGCGACCCGCCGAGTATGGCGCAGTTCACCGCAATGAGCGGCAGGAATATCCCCAGCGACGAGTACAGCGCCGGAGCAAATCGCTCTACCACCATCTCCACAACCTGCACTATGGAGGCAATGACGGCGATGAAAACGATAAAGGCGAGAAAGCTCAGGTCAATATCCCTCAAGCTTTCGCTTACCCACGCCAGCGCGCCGCTGCTTAGCACGTACTTGTAGAGTAAATAGTTAACCGGAACGGTGATGGCCAGCATGAAAACTACCGCCACCCCTAATCCTGCCGAAATCTTTACATTCTTGGAGACGGCCAAGTAGGAGCACATCCCCAAAAAGTACGCAAAAATCATGTTGTCAATGAAAATTGACTTTACAAATATGCCGACAACGTTTCCCATTTTTTTACTGCCTGAAAAAAGTTTTTTTTACGTGTTTAACCTTCAGCCGTATTTTTGCTGCGGCTGCGCTGTATCCAGATGATGATGCCCAGCAGGATGAGCGCCATGGGGGGCAAAATTATCAGCCCGTTGTTTTCGTACACGCCGCCGTTGGCAACGTAAAAGCTGCTTGGAACGATACGGTAGCCCCACAGCGTACCGGCCCCCAGCAGCTCGCGGAAAAAGCTCACCGCAACGAGTATGAGGCCGTAGCCTAAGCCGTTGCCAATGCCGTCGATGAGCGATGGCCACGGCTTGTTGCCCAGCGCAAACGCTTCTATGCGCCCCATGACAATGCAGTTGGTGATAATTAGCCCCACAAATACCGACAGCTGCTTGCTCACGTCGTAGGCAAATGCGCGCAGCACCTGGTCCACGAGGATAACCAGCAGCGACACCACCACCAGCTGCACGATGATGCGAATACGGTTGGGGATGGTGTTTCGCAGCAGCGACATGATGCCGTTGGACACGCCCACCACCGCTGTTACCGAAATGGCCATGACCACCGCCGGCTCCAGCTTTACCGTTACCGCCAGCGCAGAGCAAATGCCCAGCACCAGCACCGTAATGGGATTGCTGCGCCCCAGCGGGTCGGTGAGCAGCTTCAGGTTTTTTGCCGAAAACAAAGGTTCCTTACTCGTTACGTTTATGGTTTCTTTTTTACTCATATTTTTGAATACCTAAATTATTCATAATTGTACGCATAGTAACTATCTCGGCCGTTAGAACACGCTTGCTGCGTCCAGCGCTATTTTTATAATAAACAAAACAAAAATAACCCACATGGTAGCCGATACCTGTTTGACTCTTCCGCTCAATGCTTTCAAAAAGACGAAAGAGAGCATCCCGAATACAATTCCCTGGGCGATGCTGAAAGCGAGCGGCATCATCACAATGGTGAGGAATGCGGGGAGCGCCTCGGTCATATCGTTGAAATTAATTTTCACCACGGAAGTAATCATAAACAAACCCACCAGAATCAGCGCGGGAGCCGTAGCCGAAACTGGCACCATCAGGAAGAGCGGGGCGAAGAACAGCGCCAGAGCAAACATGGCCGCCGTAGAGAGAGCAGTCAGACCCGTGCGGCCGCCTACAGCCACTCCCGAAGCGCTTTCCACATAGGAAGTAACCGTGCTGGTTCCCAAAGTTGCGCCGAAAGTTGTGCCGAGCGCATCGGCAAAAAGGGCGCGTTTAAGCTGCGGGAAGTTGCCGTTCTCATCGGTGATACCTATTTTGGAAGCCACTCCCAGCAATGTTCCCACGGTGTCGAACAGATTTACGAACAGGAACGTGAATACTACAATCAGCATGTCGAGGCTAAGAATGTTTGTCCATTCGAATTGCACGAAAATGGGCGAAATATCAGGCGGAAGAGCAATCGGGCTTCCTTCGGGAAAACGCACCAATCCAAGGATAACGGCGAAGATGGTGGCCGCCGCGATTCCGATAAGAAAAGAGCCGTGCACTTTCCTGTGGTAGAGTATTGCCGTAAGGACAAGCCCCAGTGAAGCAACCCATACGTGATGGTTGGATATGTCGCCCAGAGCGACCATCGTATTTTCGTTCTTCACAATCAATCCTGCATTTTGCAGGCCGATAAAAGCGATGAAAAGCCCAATCCCTACAGGGATGGCATTTTTGATGGTGTTCGGGATGCTTTTTACTATCAGCTCACGGATATTGCACAGGGTCAGGAGAACAAAGACGATGCCCTGAATAAAGACCGCCGTCAACGCCATCTGCCATGAATATCCCAATCCTATTACTACCGAAAATGCGAAAAAGGAGTTCAACCCCATCCCCGGCGCCTGCGCCACCGGCAGGTTGGGGATAAATGCCATAAAGAGCGTCCCAAGCACGGTGGCTAACGCCGTTGCCGTAAAGAGCGCTGCCTTGTCCATCCCTGTCGTCCCCAGTATATTGGGGTTCACGACCAGAATATAGGACATGGTGAGAAACGTGATGATACCCGCCACGATTTCCGTGCGCACGGTTGTTTTGTTTTGCTTCAGCTTGAATATTTTTTCCAGCATGATACTATGTGTTTATGCTAAAAATTCCATTTACAAATTTTCTGTTTGTTGTACGGGTGTATTTTCGCGTTCTTCCACCGGCGCGGCGTCATCGGCTGCGCTCTCCTGCGGCGCAGCGACACGGCCGGCTGCCGTATCCGCTGCCGGTCGGCTGCCGTCGGTGGCTGGCGACGCGGGTGCGGCGGCGCCCTCGACGGCAGGAGGAGGATCGGCTACAGGAGTAACCCAGCGCGCCCTTCGGGCAGCTTCTGCCTGCTGCTCTTTCAGCGCTCTTTCTTCCTCCGCCTCTTTTTCTTTTTCCTTCTGCCGCTGCAGGGCGCTCTGGGCTTGCTGCTGCGCCTTAAAAAATTGCAGGTAGGCGCTCAGGTTGTCTATCAGCATTTTTTCTACGCCCTGGCTTGTTATGGTGCCGCCCGATATAGCGTCCACCTCGTGCAGCCGGCCCTGCGTTTTGCCGCCTTTCACCACCTTTACGGAGGTGAATATCGAGGCGGCGTCAAAGATTTGCTTTCCGGCAAACTGCTGCTGAAATTCCGGCGTTGACAGCTCGGCGCCCAGCCCCGGCGTTTCGCCCTGATGGTCGAACACCACGCCGTAGATGGTCGAGAAATCGTCGTGCAGCGCTACGTATCCCCAGATAGGCCCCCACAGGCCGGCGCCGCGCACCGGAATGATGTACTTGAGCTTGCCGTCGTCGTCGGAGCAGATGAATACGGGGAGCTTGCGGTCGGCAGCGGGCTTGGCCGCTTCCTCCTCAAGGCTCACCTCAAAGGCGTTGCCCTCCTGCTTTGCTCCAAACGAGCTGATAACGTAGCTGTCGGTAATATACTTTGCGTACTCGGCCTCAATGTACTGCTTTTTGCTTTTTGCCTTCTTTACGTCCGCTGCCTTGTGCACGGAGAGCAGAATGCTTTGCATTTTCTCCACCTCAATATTTTTTTGCTGAAAGGGCTTGAGCAGCGTTGCCGCTGCCGCTAGCACCGCCGCCACCACTACCACCAGCGCTATGGAGTAAATGTATATGTATGTGTTGCTGTCTTTGTTCATTAGATTTCAAAATTCAAAAATTCAAAAATTCAGAATTCAAAATTTACCTTTCGCCCGCTTGAGTCGCTTACCTATGTTGACCTGCACTACGCAGTGGTCAATCAGCGGGGCAAAGGCGTTCATAAATAGAATGGCCAGCATCATTCCCTCGGGGTAAGCCGGGTTTAGCACACGTATCATGACTGCCATTGCCCCAATAAGAAATCCGTAAATCCATTTTCCGCTCTTGGTTTGCGAGGCGGTAACGGGGTCGGTGGCCATGAACACCGCGCCAAAGGCAAAGCCACCCATGACGAGGTGCTGGTAAGCAGGAATGTCCATGTAGGCGTTGGCTCCAATCAGGTTGAAGAGCAATCCGGTGAGGTATCCGCCCGCCGCCACCGCCAGCATGATGCGCAGGCTGCCCACGCCGGTGAGGGTAAGCAGCGCCGCCCCCAGCAGGATAGCCGCTGTGGAGGTTTCGCCCACGGAGCCGGGAATAAATCCCCAAAACATATTTCCAACCTCCATAGCCGAGAACGGCAGCTGCCCGGCAACCGCTTTGGCCAGCGGAGTTGCCCCCGAAAACCCGTCGATGACTCCCGCCCCGCCGGATAGCCCGCTAACCCAAATGGCGTCGCCGGAGATGTGCGAGGGGTAGGAGAAGAACACAAAGGCGCGCGCCAAAAGCGCCGGGTTGAATATGTTCATCCCCGTGCCGCCAAACACCTCCTTGCCGATGATGACGGCAAAGGCAGTGGCCAGCGCCAGCATCCACAGCGGGACGTCGGGGGGCATAACCATGGGAATGAGCATGCCCGACACCAAAAATCCCTCGTTGACCTCGTGCCCCCGAATTTGCGCCGCCGCAAACTCAATGCCCAAGCCAACAATGTAGGATACGGCCAGCATTGGAAGCACCTTCTCGAGGCCGTACAAAAAAAGGCTCCAAAAGCTCACCTCCTGATTTATGGACAGGTAGTGCTGAAACCCTACATTCCAGATGCCAAACAGCAGCGCCGGCATGAGCGCCGTAATCACCACGGTCATGGTACGCTTGAGGTCAATGGCGTCGCGCACGTGGCAGCCTCCGGTTGTTACCGTTTTGGGCACAAAGAGCAGCGACTCAAACGCCTCGAACGTTGAATGCAGGAAGTGCAGGCGGCCTCCCTTTTCGAAGTCCGGCCTGATGTTGTCAAAAAGATTTCGTATAGCTTTCATGTAAGCTCCTAACCTGTATTTATAACCTGTATTTATTGTTTAACCTACCTCCGCCCTCATCAGGTCAATGCCTTTCCGCAGCAGCAGCTGCACCTCTACTTTTGAGGTGCACACAAACTCGCACAGCGCAAGGTCTTCCTCTATCACCTCGTAAATCCCCAGCTTTTCCATGCGCTCCACATCGCCTGCCATGATGGCCTTAATCAGATATACCGGCAGGATGTCCATGGGCAGCACCCGCTCGTACTGTCCGGTTACGACAAAAGCGCGCCGTCCGCCGTTGAGGTTCGTGTTCAGGGAGTACTGCCTGCCGGGCATGAGCCACGAAAAGTAGCTGCGCGACATGCTCAGTTTTTTGAAGCGGGGCATGAGCCAGCCCAGCGCCTCGTAGCAGTCGCCTTCGGGGATGACGGTTACTTCGTTATCGTAAAAGCCTAAGTATCCGCCGATGCCCACCTTAACTCCGGTGAGCACGTTTCCGCTAATCACGCGCTTGTGCTCGCCGCCATCGTTGACAAGCTCTGCCAGCCCGCTCAGCGACGCTCCGGCAACCATGCGGTAGTAGCGCGGTTTTTTGACCTCCGGGCCTACCAGCGCAATCACCTTCGAGACATCGTATGCGCCGCCGGTAAAGAGCTTCCCGAGCGCCACCACGTGCTGGGGCGCAATTGTCCACACCACGTCGCCCTTGTTGATGGGGTCAACGTGGTGTATCTGCACGCCGACGTTGCCGGCAGGGTGTGGCCCGCTGAAGCGGTGCACTTCCACGCCTTTGGCGCGCTCAAACGTGTTGTTGGCGGGGTAGCCGGCGCACAGCGAAAGGTGTACCTTACCTGCAGTCAGCCGCTTCAGCACGTCAACGCCTTTTTGGAACGGCGCACCTTCGCCGTTCACAAGGTAGTCGGCGTCGGCGGCCAGCGGCGCCGTATCGAAGCCGGAGATAAAAATGGCTTTGGGGGTTGCCTGCGGGTTGGCAAGAACTCCGTAGGGGCGCTGCACCAAAAATGGCCATGCGCCCGCCGCGAGCATAAACGCTGCCACTTCGCTGCGCGGCGCTTTCGTCAAGTCGGGGGGGGTAAGCGGCTCGCTTTCGTTTTTCCCGTCGGGAGCGATTACTACCTCCAGGATAGCCCGCCGATCGCCGCGGTTTACCGCTTGCAGCGTACCGCTTACGGGAGAGGCAAAAAGTATTTCGGGGTTGTATTTATCGCAAAAAATCGGCGTCCCCGCTTTTACGGCGCTACCTGCCTCAAGAAGCATTTTTGGCGTTAAGCCATGAAAATCAGTAGGCTTAATGGCGTAAGAAAGCGGGGATGGACATTTAGGGAGTACCCTTTCGGGCAAGCCCCGCAGCTTTATATCCAGCCCTTTTTTTAACTTAATAGTTTGCTGCATAAGTACATAAAGTTGTTCTTGGTTGAAATATGAAAGCAAAGGTAATGAAAATAATTGAAACTTGAGGGTGTAATTTTTTTGGGCTAAATCTTTTTTTGATAGTGTCCATGTTCTATTGATATAATAAAATAAGGTAATGAGGTTACCATACTTGGATGGTTATGCTCTCTGCTACTGAGGTTGTTTTGTTGATAAAATTAGGTAAAAATGAGG
>JAISAC010000047.1 GCA_031266935.1 Prevotellaceae bacterium | reverse complement strand
ACACACACACACACACACACACACACACACACACACACACACACACACACACACACACACACACACACACACACACACACACACACACACACACACACACACACACACACACACACAGTACTCAGCAAGTTACGTATTTTGCATTTCTTATTGCGTATGCGTATCATAGCAAATATTTTTCAGAAAAGCAAGTACACCTTGCTCCGAAATCTTCAGGACAGAGGTTTTTGTTTTTTTGCGCTCATGCGCGGGGGCAAAAAATCACATAATTTATCGTTCAATCAGCTATATAAACCATATAAATAATATAATTTACACGAATTTACACGAATTTACATAAAATTAATGCGAAGCAAAGGTTAAAGAATACTGTTCGTCGTTGAGACCTCGCCTCCGACTTTAGGAATGACGAATAAACAAGATATAACCGTTAATAAAGTTGTCGTCCCCCTCGGCTACGCTCGGGGCAGGCTCTGCGGGACTGCTCGTTGTAGAGACGTGGCGCACCACATCTCTATGCAGGTATGCTGCAATTCGTATGCTGCAAACCCCGCAGGGGTGACACTTTATTAACCGTATGCTTCAGCATACGGGGACAAGCAGGAGGCTCCCGCTAAGTCCCGCAGGGACGGCAACTTTATTAACTGTTATATCTTGTTTATTCCTCATTCCTTAATCGGTCGCCTGGGAGTAAGCAGCGCATACCGGAAGTTGGGAATAGGCTCGGGACTGATAGATCATATCAAGTATCTATCCGTTAATCCCGACAACCTTTACAGTTGCCGCTATCTTACCGTTGATGCTTACAACAACAACATTTTGATACCCGACCCTACGTGACGGCGCAAGCGTCCATTGATTGACTATAAACTCTCATGAATACAATTACCGCCACATATCTCCCAAGCAGGCTCAACACCTCCGTACGCAGCAGCAAAATACCAACAAATAGGGATTGCGCAGCATTGGTAGCAGGTGTACCTTTGCTTTTTTTCCGTAAAAAAGCTTTTTCCATTGCGTACGCTTGGAAATGGTAAGTTTTTCATCTAATTTTGCTTCGGACGTCAAGCTGGGGAACCTGCGGAGGAAGTAAGGCCTCAGCTGCCGGCTACGTTGACTTTAACTTAATAAAACCATAAGCTTACAATGGCACATCAGCATCACGCTCACGAGCCTCACCACGAGCCTCACCACGACCACAGCCACCGCCACGGGCTCGACATGGCGCGCACCAGCCGAGCCTTTACCGTTGGCATTGTGCTCAACATTGTGTTTGTTGCCGTAGAGGCGGCGGCAGGCTTCGTTATGGGGTCGCTGGCGCTGCTCACCGACGCGGGGCATAACCTTGCCGACGTGGCAAGCCTCGTGATTGCGCTGCTCGCGCTGAAGCTGGCCACCGCCAAGCCCAGCGCGCGCTACACCTATGGCTACAAGAAAGCCACCATTCTGGCGGCGCTCGTCAACGCGGTAATCTTGCTGGCGGCCATTGGCGGCATTGCGTATGAGGCGGTAGAGCGCATGCTCACCCCCGTGCCCGTCGAGGGCGGCGTTGTAGCGGTTGTGGCCGGGGTGGGCATTGTCATCAACGCCGTTACGGCGCTGATGTTCTTCCGCGACAAGGACAAGGACTTGAACGTGAAGGGAGCCTACCTGCACCTCGCCGCCGACGCGCTGGTGTCGGTGGGCGTGGTGGCGGCGGGCGTGGTGATGACGTTCACCGCGTGGTACTGGCTCGACAGCGCAATAAGCCTGGCGGTTGCCGTCATCATTTTTGTCGGCACGTGGTCGCTGCTAAAGGACAGCGTACGGCTGAGCCTCGACGGCGTACCGCAGAACGTTAGCATAGGCGCTGTGAAGGAGAAAATACTGGCCGTGCCGGGGGTTATGGATATTCACCACCTCCACGTTTGGGGCCTAAGCACCACGCAGGCGGCGCTCACCTGCCACGTGGTGCTCCGCGACGAGGTTTCGCTTGCGGAGGTTTCGCGCATCAAAGCCGACATTCGCGCCGGCGCAGCGCTGCTGGGCGTACAGCACTCCACCGTTGAGGTAGAGCCAAGTTCGGAGAAGTGCGACGACAACGAGAACGACGACCACGAGAGCGGCCGCTGCGGTAGCCGGTAGCGGCTATCCCGCAAGCAACGTGGGGACTGCATTTTAAATTCATCATGCTGTGGTCTTGTATTGCGGGCAATGCGGGCTTTTTGCGGGGTAATTGCGGGCAATGCGGGCTTTTTGCGGGCTATTGAAGCTCATAATAAGTACCAACACTTGCACCCGAAGTTTTTAATAAATCAAATTTTTCAACTAACTCTTTTAATTCGTAAGTCGCTGTTCTATTCGATATTTGATTTATTTCTTGATACTCCTTATTAGTGATTTTTCCTTTTTCTTTCACATATAAAACGGCTTTTATCTGTCTGTCATTCAGTCCTGATTTTTGTAATTCTTCTGCCGAAAATTTGTTTTTGAAAAGCGTTACCATAAATCCGCCGTCTTCTTCTATCAATTCAGGTTCGGGCAGCCCGGCCTCTTTGCAGGCATTTATGATACTGATTGTGCCTCGTCCCCAAGCGTCAATCAGTCCGCCTTTGAAACAGACATCAGCAATCAGCAAATTGCGAGGTTTTGATTTGTGTGAGCGTTTCAACGCTTCCAAACTTATACCTTCGGGCAAACCGCCTTCGTTCCAAAGGTTTATTTTGTCGTCATACACGCGCATTTGCGAAAAACTGCCCATATAGCTGCGGTGTATCATTGAGTTGAGCAACATTTCTCGAAGTGCAACAGTTGGATATTCGGGTGTTTCAACACGATACATTCCCTCAAATGTGATTTGCTTAATAAGATATTTTTGGTCTAACCGTTCTAAAACATTGCGTAACAATACTATGATATTACCTTCTTCAACATCTTGATAGCGCAAATCGGCATCGTCTTTGGCAAAGCGTCCGATTTTCACAAATACATTGGGATAAAAGCGACAAGGGTCTTTTCCGAACAGGATTATGGCGGCTCGTTTGAGTTGCTCGCCTTCAGTAAGGTGCAATTTGTCGAAAATATCTTCTGTGGTCAGCCCGTCAAAGTTGGGTAATCTGCCTTTCTCTTTTGAGATTACCAAGTATTCTTTTACCGATTTCTCATCAATATCGGCAAAGGTAGCTCGCGGCTCAATCACATTATCCCAAGTTTGTCCGGCGCGCTTGAGTAAAAACTCGTTCAATGCTGCGCCTGTTAGTTCCTGTTTTACACTGCCGCTGCGATAGTAATACCTGCCGCGCAGAGAAATAGGAACGGAATAGGGCTGTACAACGATTTCAATGTAATGTTTGCCGTCTTCCTCTTCATGATTGACTTCGGCAGTAATACCCATCAAATTCTTGATTTTGTTGGGTATAGTATCAAGCAGCTCTTTGTAATCGGCAATGCCAATAACATTTCCATCGTCGTCTTTGCCGATATAGATCTTACCGCCTTGTGCGTTGGCAAAACCGCATACCCACTTCAAATAGTCGTCGTGCCAACTGCTTTTGTATTCTATGTTTTGAGTTTCTGGCATAATATATTTTATCAAATTCGCTTTTTATGCTGTCTATAAAATTTTCTTTTTCAAATTTTGCCATAATATTTTGATTTTTTTGATAATATTTTTTTTGTAATCACCAAATATTGAGCAAAAGTAGTATTTTTTTGCAGAAAGTACCCTACCCTACAAATTTTACTCAAAAAAAATAGATTTAATACTTTGATTATCAGTTATCATGCAATCACCCCGCTTCCCACCAGCTCTTCGCCGTCGTACCATACCGCAAGCTGCCCCGAAGCCACGCCGCGCTGAGGCTCGGCAAAGGTAACGTAGATACCCTCCCTGCAGCAGCGCAGGGTAGCCTCCTGCAGCGGCTGGCGGTAGCGGATGCGCACCCTGTAGCAGCGCTGCATTCCTGCCTGCATGGCAAGGTCGGGGCGCAGCCAGTGCACCTCGCCTGCCGGCGTAAAAAGCGCGCTGCGGCTTAGCGCGGGGTGGCCATGCCCCTCGCCAACGTACACCACGTTGCGCTCAACATCGGTGGCAACCACAAACAGCGGCTCAACGCGTCCGCCAACGCCCAGCCCCTTGCGCTGCCCAATGGTGTAAAAGTGCGCCCCGCTGTGCTCGCCTATAACTTTGCCGTCGGACGGCGAAAAGCGGTACGGCGCAGCATGCTCCTCCGGCGTACAGCGCTGCGGCAGCCGGATGTCTTTGGGCAGCTCAACCAGCATCCCCTTTTTTGCCTTTAATCTTTGCTGCAAAAAAACGGGCAGGTCAACCTTACCCACAAAGCAAATCCCCTGCGAATCCTTCTTATCTGCGGTAGGCAAATTCAGCCGGCGGGCAACTTCGCGCACCTCCGGCTTCAGCATGTGGCCTATGGGGAAGAGCGCCCTGCTCAGCTGCTGCTGCGAGAGCTGGCAGAGAAAGTAGCTTTGGTCTTTGTTGGGGTCGCTTCCGGCAAGCAGGCGGTAGGTGAGCGCACCGCCTGCGGTTACGGTCTCCTTACGGCAGTAGTGCCCCGTGCCAACGTAGTCGGCGCCCAGGTCAAGGCAGGCTTTTAGAAAGGCGTCGAACTTGATTTCGGTGTTGCAGAGCACATCCGGATTTGGCGTACGCCCTCTTTCGTATTCGGCAAACATGTAGTCCACCACCTTTTGCCGGTAGGCTGCGCTGAGGTCGATGAAGTGAAACGGAATATCGAGCTGCTTGGCCACGAGCTGCGCAACGGTCAGGTCGTCCTTCCACGGGCAGTCGCCGTGCAGCGTTCCCGTAGTGTCGTGCCAATTTTGCATGAACATAGCCTCCACCTCGAAGCCTTGACGCTTGAGGAGGTACGCGGCAACGCTGGAATCTACGCCACCCGATAATCCGATGATAACTTTCTTTTGAATTTTGAATTTTGAATTTTGAATTTTGAATTCCTGACGGCGTAAGCCAATTCAAAATTCAAAATTCAGAATTCCTAATTTTACTCGCAGCTTTCGACAGGTGGCTTCAGGTAGCGCATACCGTCGGCGGCGCGCTGGCGGATGTATCCCCACCGCAGCGCCACCAGCACGGCCAGCAGCGCAATGGAGATTATCATTCCCTTTTCGGTTGCCGATAGCGGACGAATTTTCATTTTTTTTAATTCAGCAGCGCTCAGCTCACTTTACAGCCTCTCCCATTACCATCTCCAGCACCCCGCCCTGCTCGATGTCCTTGAAGTCAATGTAGTACTTATCGTAGGGAGCGCCGTTGAGCGATACGCTTTGGATGTACTTGTTTTTGGGGCTGTTGTTGACAGCTACAACGGTGAAGATGTTGCCATCTTTTACCTTTATCACAGCCTTGTCCACCGTGGGGCTGCCCAGCACGTACTTGCCTCCGGCCGGCTCTACCTGATAAAATCCGATGGAAGACAGCACGTACCATGCCGACATTTGCCCAACATCCTCGTTGCCCGACAAGCCGTCCGGCGTGTCGCTGTACATTGTAGAGAGCACTTCGCGCACCCGGTCAGCTGTTTTTTGCGGCTGCCCTGCATACGGGTACAGGTAGATGGTGTGGTGGCTCGGCTCGTTGCCGTGGGCGTACTGCCCTATCAGGCCGGAGATGTCGGGGGAGGCGTGCTCGCCTAAGGCTCCCTCTACAACGAAAAGCGAATCCAGCTTTTGCAAAAAGCGCTCCTTGCCTCCAAACAGGCCAATCAGCCCCTCCACGTCGTGGGGAACGAGCCACGTGTACTGCCACGCGTTGCCCTCCGTGTAGTCGTTGTCGCGGTGCACCGCCTCAAAAGGGTTGAATGACGGCCTGAACTCTCCTTTTGCCGAGCGTCCGCGCACAAAGCCGCTTTCCTTGTCAAAGTAGTACGCATAGGATTTGCTGCGCTTCAGGAAGTAGGCGTAGTCGTCGGTTTTGCCCAGCAGCAGCGCCACCTGCGCAAGGCTCCAGTCGGCAATGGCGTACTCCATGCACTTCGACAGGCCCTCGCCCTCTCCGCTGTCGTAGGGGATGTAGCCGTACTGCTTGAGTAGCTTCAGCCCGCGCTCGTCGAGCATAGCCGACGTTTTCATAGCTTCGTAAGCCAGCTCCCTGTCAAAGCCGTCGTAACCTTTCAGCATGGCGTCGGCTACTACGGGGATGGCGGGGTTGCCCACCATGCAGTCCGTTTCGCAGCCCATCAGGTGCCACACGGGTAGCTTGCCCTGCTGCCGGTAGATGGCGAGCATTGAATTTACTATGTCGTTTACCTTTTCGGGGTGAATGATGGTCATCAGAGGATGCGCAGCGCGGTAGGTGTCCCACAGCGAGAAGGTGGTGTAAGCCTTGAAGCCCTCGCTGGCGTGCATCTTTCCGTCGGCCCCGCGGTAGTCGCCGTTGACGTCGCAAAATTCCGACGGCGCAATCATGGTGTGGTACAGGGCGGTGTAGAACGTGCGCTTTTGATGCTTGTCCTTCGTAGAGATGGCTATTTTCCCCAGCTCTTCGTTCCATGCCCTGTCGGCATCCTTGACGGCTTGCGCAAAGTCCCAGCCCGGAAGCTCCGCCTGCATGTTCAGCTTAGCATTCTCAATGCTCACGGGCGAAAGAGCGACCTTTACGTACAGCGCTTCCTTTTCTTTGGTATCAAAAAAAGCCTGTCCGTACACCCGTTGCTCTTTCAGCGCGTTTCCCACCTGTTCGCCTTCGGCGCTGCTAACGGTAAAGCGCTTTATCGGCTTGGAGAAGACAGCGGTGAAGAAAATGCGCTGGTCGCGCGCCCATCCGGTGGAGTAGCGGTAGCCCGATACTACCGTATCGTTCTCCTGCACGAGGTAGCCTTCTACCGGTTTGTCCCACGCCTGCCCGTTTGCGAGGTCAATAATTACCCTGCTTTCGCTCGAGGCGGGAAAAGTATACTTGTGGAAGCCCACGCGCTTTGTCGCCGTCAGCTCCACGTCCACGTTGTAGCGGTTCAGGTGGACGGCGTAGTAGCCGGCTTTTGCCTTTTCGGTAGCGCGGTCAAACAGGGAGTACATCCCGGTGGAGTAGTCGCCCGCCTCTCCCCTGCTCAGGGTCACCTCCCCTGTGGCGGGCATCAGGTTGATGTCGCCGAGGTCGCCTATGCCCGTTCCGCTCAGGTGCATGTGGCTAAACCCAATGATGGTGGAGTCGGAAATGTGGTACCCCGAGCACCAGTCCCACGATTGGGGGATGTTGGACGGCCCCAGCTGCACCAGCCCAAAGGGAACGTTTGCTCCCAAAAATACATGCCCGTGTCCGCCCGTACCGATATACGGGTCAACGTACTGCGTTAGGTTTGCTGCTGCATCTTGCCCGTCGCGGTTTCCGCAGGCAGCAGTAATGGCTACGCTACCGCTCATTAGCGCAGCGTAGAAAATGTTTTTTAGCATCATAGCTTTATGATTTATTTTGCGCAAAGGTAGGACTTTGGTGTGATACTGCAAAATTGGACAGGGAAAAAAATCGCTGTCGTCTTTGCATCCCGGCGGGATGCGTCGCTCGGTAGAAAAACATACCGTGACACCTCTTACGCATCCCGTCAGGGATGCATCCCTAACGGGATGCGCGATAATTATATGCGATGCGTTGGCTACCGAGCGATGCAATCCTGACGGATTGTCGGATACACATGCATTCAACACCTTGTTGCCGCACATCATAAAGCTGCTATATCAAGCTATTATATCTTGTTTATTTCATTTCTTAATCCCGGTGCATAATTCAAATTTTTTACCTACATTTGCAGCAACATTGAGCACCAGGAGCTGCATACCCAACTTTTTATTCTCAGCTATTTATGATATCAACCTCTACCCTTGCTTTTTTGCGTAAGCTAAGCAACAACAACAACCGCGAGTGGTTTAACGCGCACAAGGACGAATACCTTGCCGCCAAAGCCGACGCCGAGCAGCTGGCCATGCAGCTGGTGGCGGGTATCAGAGAGTTTGACGACAGCATAGGAGAGCTGGCGCCCAAGGAGTGCATGTTTCGCATCTACCGCGACGCCCGCTTCTCGTACGACAAATCGCCCTACAAAACCAACCTTGGCGTAGTGGTGCAGCGTGGCGGTAAGAAAAGCTCCTTTGCCTGCTACTACGCGCACGTAGAGCCGGGTAGCTGCTTCCTGAGCGGCGGTATTTACATGCCCGAGCCGTCAACCCTCAAGGCGCTGCGACAAAGCATTGACGTAAACTCCGAAGAGTTTCTGGAAATTATAAAGGAGAAAAATTTCAAAAAGTACTTTTCGGCTATTGTTGATGAAAACAAGCTGATGAAAGCGCCGCAGGGCTTCAACAAAAATTCGCCGGTGGTAGAATTTCTCAAGCACAAAGATTTTTACGTCATGCGCGGCGTGACGGACGAGGAGATATGCAGCAAAAGCTACCTGAAGCAAACCCTGCAGGCGTTCAAAGCGCTCAAGCCTCTTAACGACTTCTTTAACGCCGCCATAGAAGATATGTAACCCATATCCCATTTTCCAATGTATTTGTTTGTAGCCATAAATCTTTCTGTCAATAAGGTCAATAAGGTTGAATGCGTGTGTGCTACCATGTTTTTCTCTCTCTACTAAGGTTGCTATTAAAGACAAATAAGGTTTTTTACACGGACACTCTATTTGATAGTGTCCATGTTCTATTGATATAATAAAATAAGGTAATGAGGTTACCATACTTGGATGGTTATGCTCTCTGCTACTGAGGTTGTTTTGTTGATAAAATTAGGTAAAAATGAGG
>JAISAC010000050.1 GCA_031266935.1 Prevotellaceae bacterium | reverse complement strand
TTTCTCCGTTCTGCTGATATTCCAGATGTTTTCTGCATTTTCAAACCACCTCCACGCCTTGAGCTCGCCGGCTTTCATCAGCTGCTCGGAGGTATGGAGCTTTACTCTTTTCAGCCCGTCGGCTTCTTTTTCGACCGTTATGGGCAAAGTAACCCAAGCGGGATGGTATAAATAAAACGGCAAAATGGACTTTGAAATGGCTGTGCGGAAAATAAACTTGCTCTCAACCTGCCCCTGCAGCGTCATTTTCCATGGCGCTTTGGCGTCCAACAAAGCATCTGCTGAAGTTTTTATGCTGATAATGTTGAGGCTTTTAACTAAGCTGTCGGGTATTTTTTTACTGGACAAGTCCCTGCTTGCTACATCAATAAAGTAAAATGCGCGGGGCACGATAGTTGCGCCTTGCTTAAAAAGCAGCTTGTAAGGATTTACGGCATGTTGGCCGCTGCTTTTAGCGGTTGAAAAAGCGGTTGACTTGCCCTGCTTCACCAAATGCCACTTAACGGAAGTTTCCTTTAGCCGCGCTTCGGCAGCGTCGTAGTGGCAGTTGTGCGCGGGCAGGCGTCCTGCAAGCAGCTTCCCCTCTACTGCTGCCGGCTGCTTGCCGTTTCCATTTCCATTCCCATTCCCGTTTCCGTTTCCGTTTTTCTTATCGGCAAAAAACACGCAGCTTGGCACGCGAAAAAGCGGCTGTACGCTGTCCAAGTCCCAAATGGCGGTCAGCTTAAACCCTTTTGCTTCCCCGCTACGGGTGCGGTCGTGCTGGTCGCCGTTAAAAAATGAGCGCGGCAGCACAAACGCAAGCCGACCGTTTTCTTTCAAAAAATAGCTGCTGCAGTGCGCCAAAAAGATGGCCGCAATTTCAAGGTGCGGATAGTTTGCCGCTCGCGTGGGCTTCACGTTGTACCGCTCGGCCAAGCTGTTCAGCACATTCTGGTAATCGTCGCTGTTTACTGCGCTGTAGGTCAGCCAGGGAGGGTTGCCGATGACAAAATCAAAAAATTGGTACAGAAAATAGGGCTTGTACTGGTTCGAAATAATGAATTTCCATATGCTGTCTCGCTTTTGCTCTTTCGCTTTCTTAAACCCCCTGTAAATATTGTAGTAGCTTTCCGTAAGCGAATGGCTTATGCTGCATGAAATTTGCTTCTGAAAGATACCGGTAAAATCTTTTAGAGGAATTGCCTTCCCGTTTAAGCCGTGCACCGAAAGCTCGTCGCAAACCTCAATTGCCCGGTTAAATTCATCTATATTATTGAAAATAAGTGAGTTGATTTTGTATTTTTCGCGGTCAATAGGCATGTCAAATTCTACACCCCACAGCGTATTTTCGTTAACAGGAGAGTATAGCGTATTAGCAAGCAGGATGTTGAGGCGAACGGGCTGCCCGGAGCTGGTAACTTCTTTTCCCAGAGCAAGCAGCAAGGTTGTTTTCGCAATTTGCACAGAGAGCGGGTGAATATCAATACCGTAAATTTGCCAGCTGATTTCTTCGGCCGTAGCCTGCGGGTTCAGCTCCTTAAGCCGGTGAACGGCAGCCCGCAGGAAGGAGCCGCTGCCGCACGATGGGTCAAGTATTTTATGGTGCTTTTTGAAGTCAAATTCGCTCACAATGCGCTCGCAGAGCCAGTCGGGCGTGTAGTATTCGCCCAGGCGGTGGCGCGTGTCGAGGTCTATCAGCTCCTGATAGACGCCTTTGAGAATATCTTCGCTTACATTTTCAAAATCGAAAGTTGAAAGTTCCTGAGCCACAAGCCGAAATACTTTTTTCAGCTTTGGAAAGTTGCGGCTGTCGCTTACCCAGTGGAAGAAGTCGTTATCTACAAAGTTAGCGATGTTGTATTTTTGAAAAATGCTACCGTTCAAAATGCTAAACATTGTATCATCGTTGATGTACTCATCGCTCGACACCACCGAGTAGGCAAGCATTTTGGAAAAAACGCTCAGGTAGGAGTGAATCAGGAACGCATCCTGTCGCTGGTCGAACTGCCCGTAGGCAACGCTGAGAAATTTGCGCCACTGCTCATGCGACGCCTGTATTTCGCCATATTTTTTGGCGTCGTTGAACCAACGGTTTAGCTCCCGAAAGGATTCGATAAAAATAGCGCTCTGAAACCCAAAAGATTCTTTCACGCTTTTTAGCGTGGCGCGCTGCCGGACTTCGCGAAAGAGAAAGCGGTCGAGCCAGCTGTAAAATTCCTCGGCGTTGCTGTCGGTCAGCGTAAAGGAAAAATCGGTCTCGTTAAGTATAAGCTCGTGCTCCTGCAGCGTTTCGAGCTGGTCGATGCAGGAAATATCCGGCACCACTATCTTCCAGCTGATAAAATCGGAGGCAATAAGCGTAAAGTCGAACCCTGCACCCGAGCGCATTTTGCCCAGCATATAGCCGGCCAGCTGCTCCTTTGCGTGGGCATACGTTGCCCGCAAATCGCTCTCAAATTCAATGATGATATTGTTGTAAAGCGTGTCGGCACGGCCTTTGTGGAGCTTGTCCCTGCGCGGGATGTTAAGCACCGTTGCCTCTGCCCCAAGCGTAATTTTGTCGATAATTTTCCGGGCTTCTATATTCTCCGAGTAAAGGCGATTTAAAAGATCCTTAAATACTTCCTTTTTGGTCAGCTCCAAGCTTGCGGATTTGATTTTCCGGTAATATTGGTTGATGTGGTTTACCTTATCGTTCATAAATAGCCATTTTATCAAAATTCAATCTCAAAATCCTGCTTCCAGAAACCAAATGCTGCCGTATTTACAAAGCTGTTGGGGGCTTAGCTGCGGGGAAGAACAGTAAACGCTCCGACAGCGGCTTCGTCTTCGGAGTGGCTGCCGGCGTATATGGTATATTCTCCCGAAGGCGTGAGCAGCTGGCCGGAAAGTTCGTCCCATTTCGCTAACCGCGCAACCGGAATAGAAATTTCCAAGCGGTAAGCGCTTCCCGACGAAAGGCTTTTCCGCTCAAATGCGCACAGCTCTTTTAGCGGCAGCATCCGTCCGGTTTGAGGATACTTGATGTATACCTGCGCTACCGCGTCGCCATCCTTGCTGCCGATGTTCTTTATATTCACCGCGCACCGTATGCTTGCGTCCTGCGCGTACTCTGCGGCCGGCGCCTGCGCCCATTCGTACGCAAAATCGGTATAGCTCAACCCGTACCCGAAAGGATACAGGGTTTTCCCCTTGAAGTATTTGTACGTGCGGTTGGCCATGCTGTAATCTTCAAAATCGGGCAAATCGTTGTCGGCGGCGTAGAACGTAACCGGCAAATGCCCCGAAGGATTATAGTCGCCAAAAAGTACGTCGGCAATGGCAGCACCCGCCGCTTCGCCGCCGTACCAAGCTTCGACAATAGCGTTGAGGTTTTCCGATTCCCAGGGAGTTGCTACCGCTCCGCCGTTCATCAAAACCAGCACAACGGGTTTGCCCGTTGCCTTCAGGGCTTTCAGCAAGCGGGTTTGTACCGGCGGCAGCAAGATAGAGGTGCGGTCTCCGCCAAAAAATCCGGGCAATTTTACCCTCAACTCCTCACCTTCGATACGGGGCGACAATCCACCTGCAAAAATGATTACGTCGGCGCTTTTTACCTTGTCGGCTACAGCCAGCACGTCAGCCGAGTCCAGCACAAGGTCGCCGGCTTGCTCGTAGATAACTTCGGCGTCGGGCAACTTTTCGCGGATACCATCGAGCGGGGTGATAATTCTTGTCGGGAAGCCGTTGTAGTTGCCCAGCTGCACGTAGGGGGTGTTGGCGTTCGCGCCGAGCACGGCGATAGTTTTTACTTTACTTTTTTCGAGCGGAAGCAACCCGTCGTTTTTCAGCAGCACGAGCGACTGCCTTGCCATTTTCAGCGCATGAGCTTTATGCTCTGCTTTTTCCAAAGCTGCAGTATCAATATGCGAAAAAGGCGCCTTTGCCGGAGGGTCGAACATCCCCAAGCGTACGCGGATAGCGAACAGGCGCTGCAACGAAGCGTCCAGCTGACTTTCGCTGATGATACCTTCCTGTACAGCCTCCAGCAATCCGCGGTATGCCTCATTTCCGCAGTCAACGTCCGTTCCGTGCGCAACGGCGTCGGCAGCGGCATGGGGAGCGTCGGGGTGCGTTTTGTGCGTTCGGTAAAAGTTGTCGATTGCGCCGCAGTCGGAGGTAACGTAGCCGGTAAATCCCCATTCGTTACGGAGGATGTCAAGCATCAGCTTGTTGCTTCCGCAGCAAGGCTGCCCGTCGAAAGCGTTGTAGGCGCACATAACGCCAGCCACGCGCGCCTCCTTTACCAGCGTTTGGAAAGCAGGCAGGTACGTATCCCACAAATCGTAGCTGCTTACGGCAACGTTGAAGGTGTGGCGCGACGATTCGGGGCCGCTATGCACTGCGTAGTGCTTGGCGCATGCTGCCGCTTTCAGGTAAGTTTTGTCGTCGCCCTGCAAGCCGGTTACGAAATTTTTCCCCAAGGTAGCCGTCAGGAAAGGGTCTTCGCCGTAAGTTTCCTGACCGCGCCCCCAGCGCGGGTCTCGAAAAATATTTATGTTGGGCGTCCAGTAAGTCAGGCCGTGGTAGATAGAGTAGTCGGCTTTTGCGCGGGAGGCGTTGTAAACGGCGCGCCCTTCTTCGGCGGTGTAGGCGGCCATTTGCTTCATGGCAGCGGCGTCCCACCCTGCCGCCATCCCTATTGCCTGCGGGTAAACGGTTACCTTGTACTTGGTGCGCCCAACGCCGTGCAGACACTCATTCCACCAATCGTAGGGCGGAATACCCAGGCGCTCAATGGCCGGCGTTTTGTTCAGCATCTGGGCAACCTTTTCGTCCAAAGTGAGGCGCGAAACAATGTCACCTGCCCGCTGCTCGACGGACAGCGACGGATTTTGAAACGGATATTCGTACGACGCGCCGCATCCCGCAGGCAAAAAACAAAAGGCAAGCGCAACGCCGAACAGGCTTGCTGCAATAAATATTTTTTTCATAATTTTGGTTGGTTTATTGGAGTTTATATTCAATGCTTTTGTAACGTTATATCCGGAGGGGGTATCACAAGTTGTGATACCCCCAAAAAAAATTATCGCCGTTGCTCTCGGTTGTTTTTTAAGCCTCAAAAGTAAGAAAAATTTTTCTGAATTTTGGACAAAGCCAAAAATCCGTAGAGTTTACCTGTGAATACCCCAGATTGACTTCGTCGAGCTCCGGATTATCCGGAGGAAACGAAACGGAGTCTCTGATGGTGTACCTCCTTTGCGCAACATTTTGTGAGATGTAATCACCGTAAATCCCGGATTTTTGTAACCACATTTCGATTAAACTCTTGTAACTAATTGATAAACAACCGTTTTTATCCAGATTTATTCAATTGAGGTCATTCTATTTGTAACCATATTCAACATTTATGAATATTGTAAAATACTATAAACCAATAATAAAACG
>JAISAC010000172.1 GCA_031266935.1 Prevotellaceae bacterium | reverse complement strand
AGCATACGGAGCAGAGATGCGCGGATGCTCGCTTGTTCGGGCAGTCCCGCAGGGACGACAACTTTATTAACTGTTATATCTTGTTTATTCGTCATTCCTAAGTCAATCATTTCGGATGCCAAAGAGTGTTAGACGCCAAGTGTTTCCTAACCCTGCCGGTTATTTCCCTGACTTCTTTTGCAGGCTTGCTCTCTTTTGCCTGCTCCAACAATTTGTAGAAATCTTGAGCGGCTTTACCGGTCAATACGGGAGAAGGTTTTATTTCTAATGCCATAGCTCTATGTTTTTAATTAATTTAGCATTGCAAAGATACAATTTTTCCGGCATCGAACAAAAAAGTACTGACCGCGGGGTGCATTTCAAATTGTCGCTTTAAATAATCCCGTAGGGATTATCGCTCGGTAGAAAACACGAATGGTGTCCCTCTTTGGCATCCCCGTAGGGATGCATCCCTACGGGATGCCGACAACCACCGGAACATTTTCTTTTCTACCGAGCGATTCATTCCTACGGAATGAGCAAAAGCGACAATTTGAATTACGCCCCTGACCGCGAGTAACCTAATATCTGTCACAAAGCGTTTTTTTTGCGCCATTTTCCACCACGGGGAGCACTCCAAATTCGTTGAAAAATATTATTAGAGGCTACCTCAAAAACCGAGTTTTCGTTGATTTTCAATTCTTTTGAGGCAGCCTCCCTAATCAGTTAGCTGTTATAGCCCGGATTTTGGTCATTATTCGTCAAGCCATCGTTAATGTCTATCGCATCCTGCGGGATAGGACGGTAGGTTTTTTGCCCAATCGGAGTGCTGCCCAAGTTGTACTCGGTAACGTCGTAGCTATACTTTACGAACATGTACTCCAGCATCTTTGTTCGGCGGAGCTCCGGCCAGCGGCCGCAGTACTGTCCGGCCAGCTCTTTTCCGCTTTCCTTCAGGTATTCTTCCAGCGCAGCTTGCCGGGAGGTATTAGGAAGGCTCACGGTTAGCGGCGAGCCGCCCGGCTTCACGTTTCCCGGACGATCGAGCACTTTTTGGATATACTCTTCCGCGCTCGAATATTCTTCTCTCCCTATGCAAGCCTCGGCGTACAGCAGCATGGTTTCCGACAGGGTGGCCAGCACCACGTCGCGGTAGCTTTGCCGCTGATTCCACGTTACTATTTTATTCATATCAAACTTTTTGATAACCGGCTGGCAAAAGTCGCTGGCGTAATCGCTGCGCCAATACTTTTCGTTCGCTTTCGGGTCGCTGCTGTGCTCAATGAAGGGGTATACGCGCAGGTAGTTTGTCCCGTTACTCGCCTTGGCATTTGAGATTTTGGTGATGTCGGCGTTGCTAAATTCGGGGCACCATTTTTTTATGAACTCCAGCACTCCCGTGCGCAGCGTTTCACCGTCGGCTTCTGCCATCCTTACGCCCGTAAACTGCCCATTAGCTTCGCCGTCAACCAGCATCTTGTACTCATCGAACATCTCCTGCGCCTTATCCCAAGCGCGCGGATATACAGCGGTAACCGCATTCTGCTCGGGGTTGGTTTTGTTCTGGTAGTAATCGTAGTAAAATTCCCATATTGTCAGCATGAAGGTGGCGCTGTAGCGGGCGTCGTCTTTGCCAAACCACGAGTGTAGCGACCACGAAGGATACAGCGACGTTCTCGAACCTTTGTGCCCGCGCTCCGATCCGCTCAGATAGGGGCCGAACGAGGCCTCCTGGTCGTTACCGGAAGTGTTGTTGGCCAGCGAGCTTGCATCGTACTGTATGGCAAAAATCACCTCGTCGTTATTTTCGTTATCAATGCTCCAGAGATTTTCCATGCTATACTTCAGGTCGCCGCGGGAGGTGATTACGGCATTGGCGTAAGCTTTGGCCTGCGCAAAGTCGTCGTTGCTGCCCAAATCCCAGCCGCGCGTCAGGTATGCTTTGGCAAGGTAGTGGTTTACGACGTCTTTGTTGATGGTTCCGTCTTTGGTGGTTTGGGGGAGCGGTCCGTCTAAGGCAGCTTTCAGCTTTGCGATTACGTAATCGTACGAGGCGCTTAGCGTGGCGCGGGGTATGCTTGTGCGCGGGCTTTGCGTATATTCGTCGTTAATAACCACGCCTCCAAACTGCTCAATCAGCAGAAAATGTACAAACCCTTTAAGAAAATTGTACTCCGCCTGATACAAGCCCTTGTCGCCATCGGAAATTTCGGCGATGCTCAAGTAGTGCTCGGCCGTGTTCAGGGCTTGCAGAACGGTGTAGCAATCCGTATAGAACGTTTTTACATCTGCGTTGGTTGGGGTTAAGTTCACGTAATCGTATATGGGGTCTGTATTATTACGCGGCAGCTGGTACAAATCGGTACCGGCCAGCAGCACGCGGGGCGTTTCTTCATAAATAGCCCGCAGGCTGCTATAGGCGTTCACCCGTAAGGTTTGGTAACCTTCGGCAGAAACGTACAGCTCATCATTGCTGATGCCGGCCCTGTTGTCTTCTTCCAAAAAATCGCTACAGCCGGTGAGCAGCACCGCCGATAGCGCCATGTTTAATATCTTTTTCATTTTATTTCTCCTTAAAACTTTAAGTTAACGCCTAATTGATACACTATGCTGGAAAGCCCGTTGCCGTCGTTGGCCTCAAAGGTGGCATACTCCGGGTCGTAACCCACATAATCGGTAAAGGTAAACGGATTGAGCACGTTCAGGTAAATCCGTGCCTGCGAGAATTTTATTTTCCCAATCCATTTTTGCGGAACGGTGTAGCCCAGGGTGATGTTGCGTACCTTGACAAACGATGCGTCCTGAAGCGTTCCGTTGCTCACCGTTTTGACCGTTCCGTTGTTGTTCACAGTGCTCTCGTAGTGGCCTCCTTTGAGGCTGGCGGTTCCTATCGGGTACTTGGCGCCCGCATTTTCCGTTGAGGTAGTCCACGTTACCCAAGGTTGACCGTTTTCGTCAATGCTGAAATTGCTCCAATCAATACGGGGCGCACCCTCCGGTATGTAGTAGTCGAAGTTTACTTTGGGGCGACCTCTGTCTGTGAGGGACGCGCCGACAAATTCGCCGGAAAACCAGTCGCTAACCATCACGCCCTGGCGAGCGTAAATGTTGAACGAGAAATCAAATCCCTTGTACTTTAAGGTGGAGGAGATGCTCCCCGTCCAGTCGGGGTTACTTTTCCCCAGAATAGCGCGGTCGTCGGTGTTGATTGTCCCGTTGTTGTCGATGTCCACTATTTTTGGAGCGCCCGGGTTGAGGATATCCATTTTGGTTCTCTGCTCCGGCGTGGCGGCAGCCCATTCGGCCTGGCTGTACACGCCGTTTGTTTTGTAGCCGTAAATCGCGCTGATGGGTTGCCCTATGAAGTAGGCTTCGCCGGGTACATCCTCCTCCTTTCCGTACAGGCTGCGGATAGCGTTTTGGTTGCGGGCAAACGTAAAGGATGTTCTCCACTCCCAGTCGCTCGTTTTCACATTTATCGTGCTCAGCCCGATTTCGATGCCCCGATTGTTTACCGAGCCGATGTTGTCGGTCATGGAGGTTACCCCCGATTCAACGGCTAAGGTGCGCTTCATGAGCAGGCCGTCCGAGAGCTTATCGTAAAAGTCGATAACGCCGCTTATCCGTCCACCAAAAAAGCCAAAGTCTAACCCGAAATCCACCTCACGGGTTTTTTCCCACGTAAGCAGCGGGTTTACCGGCGCGCCGACGGCGTAACCCGATACCACGCTTCCGTCAAAATCGTAGTAAGACTGGCTTCCGGTATTGGGCGCCTGCTGCGTACCGTAGGCGTTCACCCCGTTGTTGTTGCCCGAGTAGCCCAAGCTTGCACGTAGCTTGAGGTTGCTCAGCCACTTGACGTCCTTCATAAAATTCTCCTCTGCAATGCGCCATGCCACCGCTACCGAGGGAAAGGTTGTCCACTTGTTGGCAAGCTTTGAGCTGCCGTCGTAGCGAACGGTTCCCGTAACCAGATACTTTCCGGCGTAGTCATAGTTTACGCGCGCCGCGTACGATAGCATGCTAATCTGCGAGTAGCTTGCCGCGTTATCGGTTGCCCTCAGCGTCCCGTTAAAGATGTTGTACCACTCGGCGTTGTAGGGAAAATTTTGTGCGCCTATTCCCAGCAGCTCCTCCTGTGTTTTGTACACCGAGTTAATCAGGGTTACGTTCAGCGCGTGGATTTCGGCAAAGGTGCGGCTGTAGCTCACCACGTTGTCCCACGTCCAGTCGAAGCGGGTGCGGTGCTCCGTACGTGCTCTGTCCATGGACTGGTCGGGGTCGGCCGTTTTTGCGTGATACTGCCCGGCTCTCCGCTGGTTGAGGCGGGGAGAAAAGGTAGTTTTTATCGACAGGCCTGCCAGCGGGGTGAGCTCGGCGAATATGCTGCCCATCACGTTGAAGCGCTTGGTTTCGTTTGAGCCGCTTTCAATTTCAATCAGGGGGTTACCGCTTGAGGTAAAATTTCCGCCGCCCTGTATGGACGCCGCAGTACCCGGCTGCTTCACGTATTCGCCGTTTTCGTCGTATGCGTTAAAGAAAGGCGCCACGCGGAAGAGGCTGAGGTATCCGCTTGTAGAGCCGGTATTCACCAAGCTGTGAGACAGGTTCAGGCTCGCGCCCGACGAAAAGTACTTGCTGGCTTTGTGGCTAACGGAAGCGCGCATGGTGTAGCGCTCCATTTCCTCCAGCATGAAGTTTCCCTTTTCGTTTTGGTAGCCCATGCCTATGCTGTACAGCATATCCTTGCTGCTGCCGGAGATGTTAACGGCGTGGCTTTGCTGCGAGCCGTCGTCGGTGGCAAGGCCCAGCCAGTCGGTATATTCCTGGTTGTAGAGCGCCGTATTGATGGTCTTTGAATTTTGCAGCACCAATGCTTTATTCGCATCGCTCAGCTCATACCTGCCCGCGCTCCCGTTCCATGAGTAGTACATAGAAGTGCGGTAGTCTGCCAGCTCGCGCCCGTCCATAAAGTCGGGGGTGCGGGCCAGCTTGCGCACGCCGTAGTATCCGTCGTAGGATACCGTGAGCTTGGTAGAAGCCTCCGAGGCGCCTTTGGTTTTGATAATCACCACGCCGTTAGAGCCTCGCGACCCGTAAATGGCCGTAGATGACGCATCCTTCAGCACGTCGAGCTGCTCAATATCCGAGGGCGAAAGAAAATCAATGTCCTCTACCACGATACCGTCCACTACGTACAGCGGGCTTCCGGCGTTCATGGAGTTTTGCCCCCGTATTTGGATAGAAAATCCACCACCCGGTCGGGCAGAGTTCGACAGAATATCAACGCCCGGGGTAGCGCCCTGCAGCGCGCTCATCACAGAGGTAGCGCCGATAGCCGTAAGCCTGTCGGAGTTTACGCTGGCCACAGCGCCGGTGAGGTCGCTTTTTTTCACCGTGCCGTAGCCAATCGCTACCACTTCGTCGAGGTGCAGGGCGTCTTCTTCCAGCGTTACGTCCGCTATGCTGCCGGCGGCGGATACCGTAACGGTTTTCATTCCTAAGAATGATACTTCCAGCACATTCACGCCTTCCGGCACGTTAATGCTGTAGCGGCCATCTACGTCGGTGGAGGCCGAATTGGTAGTGCCCTTGGCTACCACCGTAGCGCCTGCCACTACCTCGCCAAAGGCGTCTTTTACCACGCCGGTGACGATTCTTGCTTGTGCCGTAGCACCCACGGAAAACAAACACAGCATGGCTATTGCCAACAAACGATTTGATTTCCAATAATTTAATAATTTTCGCATAAACTTGAGTATTGTTAGTTCGGACTTCTAAGAATTTTTTTTAGATTTATCCAAACAGCACGAAGTCCACTTATGCCGCTTGAACAATCATGGCAGAAGCGCGGTGAACCCGCTGTAAAACAGCTGCTCGAAGGCTTCTGCCTGCCCGATTTTCATCATGGTGGCTTTTTGCTTGGGGGAGGCGAACGGGAAGTATATTTTTGGAGTAGAGGGTGCAAAAAAAATCCCCACCCCAAAATTTTTGGAGTAGGGATATGTTGGATATTTGAAAAAAAATACTTATATTTCGGGTACGCGCAATTACATGTTATTGTAACGTGCTGAGCTGTGTGTGTGTGTGTGTGTGTGTGTGTGTGTGTGTGTGTGTGTGTGTGTGTGTGTGTGTGTGTGTGTGTGTGTGTGTGTGTGTGTGTGTGTGTGTGTGTGTGTGTGTGTGTG
>JAISAC010000102.1 GCA_031266935.1 Prevotellaceae bacterium | reverse complement strand
TACGGATAATAGAGTGTCACCCCTGCGGGGTTTTACGACAACTCCTGGCAAGTCCCGCAGGGACGACACTTTATTAACCGTATGCTTTAGCATACGGAGCGGAGATGCGCCGGAGATGCACGGATGCTCACTTGTCCGGGCAGTCCCGCAGGGACGACCCTTTTATATCCGTTATATGTTATTTATTTCTTATCCCTTAGTTTTTAGTTTTTAGTTCTTAGTTTTTAGTTCTTAGTTTTTAGTTTTTAGTTCTTAGTTTTTAGTTCTTATTGATGTATATAAAAAAATCCATTTTTGCTGCGCTGGCGTTCATTCTTTGCGCCGGCGCCGATGCCGGCGGGCAGGAGGCAGCGCCGGTAGCGCCGGAACAGCACCGGCAGATGCTGCAGCAGATAGCCGCCGCGTCGGCGGGCATGGAAAGCTTAGCCTGCGATTTTGAGCAGGCAAAGGTTTCCTCCATGCTGAGCGGCGAGTCAACTTCGACCGGCAAGATGTACTACCGGCGGCGGGACAGCTGCCTGCGCTGGGAGTACGCCCCGCCGCTTGGCTACACCTTTATTTTGAACGGCAAAAAAGCGCTTATGCTGACAGGCGGCAAAAGCGTAAGCGATGCAAAGCTGAGCCGCTTTTTTCGGGAAATGGTAGGCATTATGGTGAGCGGCATTAGCGGAAGCGGGCTGACCGACACAAAAAGCTTCGATGCTGCCTGCTACGGCGGCGCCGCGCAGTGGGAGGTGGTGCTCACCCCCCGACGAAAAGAGCTGAAAAAAATGTTTGACTCCATTAAGCTGACGTTTAACCTGAAGGATTACACTGCCGACCGGATAGAGCTGCAGGAAAGCAACGGAGATGTTACCACCATTCGCCTGCTCGGGAAGCAGCTCAACGTAGAGATTGACGACGCAAAATTCAATGTCGACTAAGGGATGCGAAATAAGAGATGCGAAATAAATTTTGTTGCAACGGCGAGGGACGCTTGCGCCGTCCCTACGGGAGGCTGCGTGAAAAGGAGGTCGCCTGCTCCCAACGCCGGAGGCGTTCTCCGTGAATAACCCCCAGATTTATCTGGGGGTGCGAAGATGAGGGCGCTGCGGACAACCCTGTAGGGGTTGCCCGTAAATCCGGAGAGAAAAACATACACGACACAAGGGGGCAACCCCTACGGGGTTGAGAAGCAGAGACACAGACCTCACCCCCAGCTAAAGCTGGGGGTTATTCAAGGAGAACGCCTCCGGCGTTAAGAGCGACAAGCGGTCGCCTTTTCACACAGCTTCTACGGGACGGAGGAGGGGCGGAGGATAATTGGGTTTTCTACCAACATTCCGTCCCCCTCGGCTACGCTCGGGGCAGGCTCTACGGGACGGCGCAAGCGTCTATTGAATATAAACCCTATTATTTTTATATATTATTTTTCATTGGTTTTTTTTCATTGGTTTTTTCATCATTAATCACACAAGTATTAACTCTTTTAAATCTCAGCATTATGAAACAAAAAATCTTTATTTTGGCAGCGCTGCTGCTTTCGGTGTCATACGCCGCGCAGGCGCAGTACACCTACAAGCCTTTCCGGATTGACATCGGCACGGGGCTTTCATTTCCTGTTACCACCTTTGGCATAGGAATTCTGGGTAGCATTGAGCCGCAGTACAGCTTTGGGCAGTTTGGGGTAGGCGCCCGCATAGAGTACCACCTGGAAGGCTACGAAACCGAAAACGACGGCGGGGTAACAAAGTACAACAACGCCATACTGCTGACGGGCGACTACCGCTTTTCGTCCGCTACCTACCGCCCGTTTGTTGGCGTTGGGTTTGGCTCTTACCTGACGGCGGCAAACTTTTCGAGAGTTGACAACAACGACTACTACGGCAGCAGCGGCGGCGGCAGCACGTACCGAATTTTTGGGCAAAAGGTAGGGGCAATGCTTCGGGCGGGCTTTGACCTGCCGCACTTCAGGTTTGCGCTGAACTACCACATCACGGGTAGCAGCAAGTATGAAGGGGTGAAAGTAAACTTCAGCTACCTCGCATTTACGATTGCCGTTGGCATCGGCGGCGGGAGAGTAGACTAAACCATTGCTGCACATGAAGCTGCTGGACGATTTTTACAGAATAGAGCAACTCTCCGTTACGGGTACGGAGCTTGAGTACCTCATCTCGCTCAACAGGGAGCACTTTATTTACCGCGCTCACTTTCCGGGCAACCCCATTACGCCGGGCGCCTGCATTATTCAGCTTTGCAGGGAGCTCATGGAGCTTCGCACGGGCAAGCCGCTTTTGCTAAAGAAGATAGTAAACGTAAAGTTTTTGTCTGCAATAAATCCGGTGGTTGACGAAACCGTTCGGGTGATATTCTCCAAGGCAACCGCTGCCGAAAACGGGTACAGGTTTTCGGCTGTGGTTTGCAGCGAAGCAAAGCAATTTGCCAAGTTAAGCTTAGTAGCTACAGCAGCAGATGATGATGATGATGATGATGATGATGCCGGGCATAGCAAGTGAAATGAAGGCGCTGGGCATCTGCGTGGTAATCCCAACCTACAACAACGGGCGGTTCTTGGCGGATGTGCTCGACACGGTTTTGCAGTACGCCGCTACGGTGGTGGTGGTCAACGATGGCTCGACCGACCATACGGGCGAAATTCTGGAGCGCTACGGGGCGCGGGTGGACGCTGTTTCGTATCCGCAGAACCGGGGAAAGGGCTACGCGCTCGGCAGAGGCTTTGGCAGGGCGGCAGCGCTGGGGTGCACCTGCGCCCTCACCATGGATTCCGACGGGCAGCACTTTGCCGGCGATTTGCCGCTGTTTGTCGAGGCGGCAAAGGCGCATCCGGGCGCCATGATTGTTGGCAGCCGCGCGCTGCGGCAGGAAAATATGCCGGCAAAGAATACCTTTGCCAACAAGTTTTCAAATTTTTGGTTCACGGTGCAGACGGGTATCAGGCTGCCCGACACGCAAACCGGCTTCCGGCTTTACCCGCTTGCCAGCATGAAGGGTATGCGCGCGCTCACCTCGCGGTACGAAGCCGAGCTGGAGCTGCTGGTGCGCCTGGCGTGGCGCAACGTAGCGCAGATTCCCGTACCGATACGGGTGCGCTACCATCCTGCCGGAGAGCGCGTTAGCCACTTCAGGCCGACGGCAGATTTTTTGCGCATCAGCGCGCTGAATACGGTTTTGGTTTTTTTGGCAATTATTTACGGGTATCCTTCGAGGCTAATCCGCTCAATACTTTAAAGCATGATTCGGGTTTTTACGGCCATATATGCATACTTCTGCTCGCGCAGAGGCTTGCTGTTCGGGTTGTTAGCGGTGCTAATAGCCGGAATGGCCTTATCGCTGTCGCGCGTAAAGTATAGGGAGGATATTGCCGATTTCTTGCCGGGCGGCGATGACAATGAGCGGATTAACGCCGTTTACCGGCAAGTTGGCAGCTCCGGCAAGCTGGTGGTCAGCTTTTCGATGCGGGATTCCGCCCAAACCGGCACGGAGCGCCTTACCGAGGCAATTGACGCCTTTGCGCTTTTGCTGAGCGAGCTGGACAGCCTGCACGTCATTCCCGAAGTTACGGCTCGGGTGGACGAAAGCCAGGTGTTTGAGGTGCTGGAGTTCGTTCAGAAAAACGCCCCCTACTTTCTTACGGAAGCCGACTACATCCGCATGGATACCCTGCTCTCGGAGGAGCGCATTGCCCTGCAGGTGAAGGAAAATAAGCGGCTGCTACAGCTCCCGTCGGGGAGCCTGATGCAGCGGAGCATTGCGGCAGACCCGCTGCAGCTTTTCTCGCCCTTGCTGCTCAAGCTGAAAGATTTGCAGGCAGGCGACGGCGACAGCGGCGGCGGAGAGCCGGTAGATGGCTACCTCTTCTCCGCTAACGGGCGGAAAGGGATGGTAATCCTTACGTCGCCCTACGGCATTAGCGAAACCCGCAACAATGCGGCGCTCCTGCGCACGGTGGACCAGGCCATGCTGCGCACCGAAGCGGCCTTTACCGATGTAAAAATCACCTGCTTTGGAGCGCCTGCAGTTGCCGTAACCAACGCCGAGCAAATAAAAAAGGACAGCATGTTGGCCATTTCGCTTGCGGTAGCGCTGATGCTCGCCCTGCTGGTTTACTTTTTCCACAGCGGGCGCAACATCCTGCTCATCTTTGCCTCTGTGCTGTTTGGGTGGATGTTTGCTCTGGCCTGCCTGGCCGTTTTTAAGGATAGCATTTCGGTTATCGCCGTGGGCGTAAGCTCGGTGTTTATAGGCATCGCGGTCAACTACCCGCTTCACCTCATAGACCACCTCAAGCATCAGCCCAATACGAAGCAGGCGCTCAAGGAAATCATCCCGCCCTTGCTGGTTGGAAACATCACCACGGTAGGCGCTTTCCTCAGCTTGGTATTTATCAGCTCCGACGCCATGCGCGACTTGGGGCTGTTCGGCTCGCTGCTGCTGGTGGGCACCATGCTGTTTGTGCTGATTGGCCTGCCGCACATCGTAAAGCCAGGCGCTGCAAAGATGCAGCCCAAGCGCTTGGCCTTTGAGCGCCTGGCCTCGTTTGCCCCCGAAACAAAAAGGTGGATTCTGTGGCCGGTGCTGCTCCTGACCTGCCTGTTCCTGTACCTGAGCCGCTTCACGGCTTTTGAGCCGGATATGAATAAAATAAGCTACATGACCGGGCAGCAGCGCGAGGATATGCGCGATATGATGCAATCGGTAGAGAAAAAAGGCCTGGAGGTTATCTACCTTATTTCCGAAGGGAAGCAGCTGAACGACGCGCTGGCCGTTCACGGGCAAAACGCAAAGCTGCTGGATACGCTCCGCCAAAAAGGGCTGCTGGAAAGCGTTGCGGGCGTTGGCGTTTTCCTTGCCTCCAGAGAGGAGCAGCAAATCCGCATTGAGCGCTGGAGCAGCTTTTGGAGTACGCGGCGGGAGGCGGCGCTGCGGCAGGTAGAGCAGGCCGGCAGCCGCGAAGGATTCCGGCAAGGCTCGTTTGCGCCGTTTGCCCGGCTGCTGTACGCCGGCTTCACGCCGCAGGACAGCGATTACTTTGCGCCCCTTACCTCGCTGCTAGCGAACAGCTACTTAGTAAAAAGCGCCACCGGCAGCATGGTAGTGAGCCTTTTGTACTGCGCCAAAGAGAACACCGCCGCGCTAATGCAGGCCGTGAGCCGCGCGGATGCCGGTACGTTTGCGTTCAGCGCCCGCAGCGCAGGGCAGCGAATGGTAGATGCGCTGTCCGGCGACTTTAGCTACGTGCTCTACGTATGCGGGTTTATCGTGTTCATTTTTCTCACGCTGTCCTTTGGGCGGCTTGAGCTGAGCCTGCTCTCGTTTCTTCCGCTGGCGGTGAGCTGGGTGTGGATTTTGGGCATCATGCAGCTGGGCGACATGCGCTTCAACATTGTCAACATTATCCTTGCCACGTTCATCTTTGGCCAGGGGGACGACTACACCATTTTCATAACCGAAGGGCTGATGTACGAGTACGCCTACCGGCGCAAGGTGCTGAAGTCCTACAAGAACAGCATTATTCTTTCGGCGCTCATCATGTTTGCCGGCATCGGTACGCTGATTTTTGCCAAGCATCCCGCCATGCGCTCGCTGGCGGAGGTTACGGTTGTCGGCATGTTTTCGGTGGTGGCGATGGCGTACGTTATTCCGCCGCTCATATTCCGCTGGCTCACCCGGAGCGGAGGTAAATTCCGCAAAACTCCCATAACGATTAAGCGCCTTGCGGCCTCGCTGTACGTTGGCGCTTTCTTTGCAACAGGCTGCTTGGTAGTTACCGTAGCAGGCTTTGTGCTTTTACGGCTTGGGAAAAAGAGCGAAAAGCGCAAAGCCTGCTACCACTCCCTGCTGCGGCGGACGGCAAATTTTGCGATAAAGCATATTCCCGGCGTGACGTTTACCTGCCAAAACCTCTCCGGCGAAACGTTCGAAAAGCCGGCGGTTATCATCAGCAACCACCAGTCGCACTTAGACCTGATGTGCCTGATAATGCTCTCGCCCCGCCTGATTATCCTCACCAACGATTGGGTGTGGAGCAATCCGTTTTACGGGCTGCTCATCAGGTACGCCGATTTCTACCCCGTTACCGGTGGGATAGAGCGCGGCATGGAGCACCTCTCGGAGCTGGTGCGGCGTGGCTACTCCGTTGTGGTATTCCCCGAAGGTGCCCGCTCGGAGGATTGCTCCATCAGGAGGTTTCATCGCGGGGCGTTCTTTCTGGCGGAGGCGCTACAGCTGGATATCGTGCCGGTCTTGCTGCACGGCGCAGGGCACGTGCTGCCCAAAAACGACTTGACGCTGCGCACCGGCGCTATTACCGTGCAGATACACCCGCGCATAGCGCCCGCCGACGCCCGCTACGGCGAAGGCTACGCGGCGCGCGCAAAGCAGGTGAGGCAATTCTACCTCAACGCTTTTGAGGCGCTATCGCGGCAGCTCGAAACGGCGGCGTACTTCGGCAACTTTGCGCTGCACAGCTACCTCTACAAGGGAGCCGCCGTTGAGCGGAGCGTGCGCAGGGAGCTGAAAAAAACGCGCTGCTACTCGCAGTGGATTGACGCGCATACGGGAGCAGGCGCTACGCTGGTGGTCAACAGCGGCTGCGGAGCGTTTGCCCTTCTCCTTGCGCTGGTGCACCGCCGCGTTCGGGTGGTAGCCATAGACGGCGACGACGACAACGTGGCGCTGGCCCGCGGATGCGCAGCTATCCCCGATAACCTGACGGTTTACGGGGAGGCCGAATTGCCCGTCGGCATGAATTGTGAAACGGTTTACCTGCTGAACCCCACCGAGGCGCAGCGGGAAAAGTATTGCAGCTATGGTTCGCAAATAGTAGAAGTAAATGGATAGGCACGTAGCAGGCAGCTGGCTGCAAAAAATAGCGTTGCTTTTAGTAAGCGTTGCTGTAAGCAATTCCTGCATTACGCAGAAAGGCATTTATGTAGAAGGCTCGCTATTGGGGTATCCTGTTGCTGCCGCAGTTGACCACAAGTTAGCCGCAGCAATGATTACAAACCGTCAGGACAGCAGCGTAGTAAAGTTTTTTGAGGAGTATGGCAATATTCAGCCGGACAACGAAGTGCTGGCAAGCATTACAAAAAAATATTCGCTGAACGTGGCTACCCTGTTCTTCATTGAAAAGCTGTACAGCCAGGAAAAAAACAGGCGGCTACAGGATTACTACCTGTCGGTCATTGACACGTTGTCGCCTCAGCACCTTGCGCAGCAGCTGCTCTTTTTGCAAAGCGTTTACGTAGTTTTTATACCGGCATTTAACTACGAATCGAATATTGGAAATTTTTCGCAGCAGCGCGAGCTGTTTGATGCCGCCAAAGTACCCTATGAGATGGTCAACGTACAGCCGTGGGGATCCGTCGAGGATAATGCGGAAATAGTAGCAAAGCAGCTGCGAAAAATTAACGGACAGCACCCCAACGTTATAGCTATCAGCGCAAGCAAAGGAGGGCTGGAAACAGCCATAGCATTGGGAAAAATACTGAATCCGGGCGAGCTGAGCTCTGTAAAGGCCTGGATAAATGTATGCGGTATTCTTAAGGGATCGCCGGCGGCCGATTATTGGGCTGTACCGGTTAGAAAATGGTGGCTGTCCTGCGGGTTATTTTTTGCGGGGATGCGGATGGACCTCTCGGCGCTGCTGAGGAGCTTAAGCTATGAGCAGCGCCGGCAGGAGGTGCAGGAGCTTGCTATACCCGGGAGTATTTACACTGTCAACTTTATTGCGGCCAACCTGCACCTGAAAAAAGACAGAATAAACATGGCGGTACCTAACGATGGATACTCGCCGCTTTTGGACGAAATCGCCGCCGGTGGAGATGTGGTCGTAGAGCTTGGGCCTGGCCATACCCTCGAAGGGGTCGATTTGAATATTCGTATGGTTACGTTGCTACGCTACGTGGTAAATCAATTGACAATTAACAATTAACAATTAATAATTAATAATTGGGCTGACGCCGGGAAAATTCTGATTTTTGAATTTTTGACGGCGTAAGCCAATTCAAAATTCAAAATTCAGAACTCAAAATTCAAAAAATGGACAGGCATGTTATAATAGTTGGCAGCGGCTTGGGCGGCTTGGTTTGTGGCTACATATTAGCCAAAAACGGCTACCGGATTACTATCCTGGAAAAAAACGCCCAGCTGGGCGGATGCCTGCAAAACTTTGTGCGGCGCGGCGTAAAGTTTGAAACGGGAATGCACTACATAGGCGGCATGGAAGAAGGGCAAACGCTCTACAAGTTCTTCCGCTACCTCTCGCTGCTGCCCAACGTCAAAATACGCTCGCTGGATAAAGCGGCCTACGACATCATTTCCATCGCCGGAGAGCGGTTTTCTTTTGCCAACGGCAAGGAGAATTTTGTGGAATCGCTGGCAAAGCATTTCCCCGACGAACGGCGCAGCTTGCAGCGCTACATGCAGACCATCGAAGATGTAGCCGGGCAATCTCCGCTGTGCTCAATCCGGCCAATGGACTCCATAGCGCTGCTCAGCCCGGGCTACGTGAGGCAAAGCGCAAGCGAGTTTATAGAATCCATCACCGCAAACAGCCTGCTGCAGCAGGTGCTGGCGGGCAACCTGCCGCTGTACGCCGGCGCCAAGGGCAAAACCCCGCTCTACATCCACGCGCTCATCAATAATTTTTACAACCAGAGCGCCTACCGCATTGTGGGCGGAAGCGACGCCATTGCCCAATCGCTTGCGCGCTCCATAAGGGCAATGGGCGGAAGCGTGCGCGCCTGCTCGCAGGCGGTTGCCATTTGCTGCGACGACAGCAAGGCTACCGGCGTTGCGCTGGAGGGCGGAGAGGTGGTGAGCGGCGACTGCTTCATCTCCAACATACACCCGCTGCGAACCGTTGAGCTGCTGCCGGACACGCACCTCATCCGCAAATCGTACCGGCAGCGCATAGCGTCGCTGCAAAACACCGTCTCGAACTTCACGGTGTACATCCGCTTCAAAAAGAATGCTGTACCCTACCTCAACTCCAACCTGTACCACTACAGGGAGCCCAACGTGTGGGAAGTGGGCGATTACAGCCGGAGCACATGGCCCAGCAGCTTTCTCTACATGCACCTGTGCTCCGCCATCGACCAGCAGCACGCCGAGGCGGCCATCCTGATGGCATACATGAACTTTGAGGAGGTGGCGCAGTGGAAAAGTACGCGCATCGGGCAACGAGGGGATGACTACGAAGCGTTCAAGCAGCAAAAGGCAGAGCGTATGCTGGAGGAGCTGGAAAAGCAAATGCCGAATACGCGGGCTAGCATTGAGCAGTACTACACCTCAACGCCCCTGACCTACCGGGACTACACCGGAACAGAAAACGGATCCATGTACGGCATCCTGCGCAGCTGCAGCGAGCTGATGCAAACAACCGTTTCGCAGCGAACCAAAATACCCAACCTCTTTCAGACGGGGCAAAACATCAACTCGCACGGGATGCTTGGCGTTATCATTGGCGCCATCATCACCGCCGGAGAGCTGCTGGGGATAAATACCATCATAAATCAGGTGAGGGAAGCACAACCGTAACGCAAAATACTACCATGAACTTAAAGTTGATTTACCCCAAGTGGGAAAAGCTAAAGGGACAAACAACGTTCAACCTTCCGCCGCACGGGCCGGTTGCCTTTGCCGCAGCGCTGCCCGGATACGTAAACGTGTCGTTTACCGACGAAAATGTAGAAGACGTTGACTTTGACAGCAGCTGCGATTTGGTCGCTATATCCATGATGCTCAGTACGCAGGTAAAGCGCGGGTGGGCTATTGCCGACGAGTTCCGGCGGCGGGGAAAAAAGGTCCTCTTTGGCGGCATTGCCACCATGCTCCACGCCGAGGAAACCGTTGGACACGCCGACGCGGTGTTCCTGGGAGAAGCCGAAGGCCGAATGGAGCAGGTGCTGGAGGACTGGCGCAGCGGATCGCTCAAAAAGGTGTACAGCTACATGGCGCAGCAGCCGCCCATAGCGCTGGTAGGCCCCGCGCGGAGAGACCTCTACAAGCGAAACCTCTACAACCACAAGGGTGTGCAGATGGTAGATCTGTTTCACGCTTCGCGCGGATGCCGGTTCAGCTGCTACCCCTGCGCGGTGGCCTACCTGGGCGGACGGGCATTTCGCCCCCGACCAATGGATAAGGTCATCGAAGAGATGGCGGCTATCGACAACAACCGCCTTTTCATTGTGGATAACTCGCTGGCGCAGGACAAAAAGTGGGAGGAGGAGCTCTTCAGGGAGCTAATCCCGTTTAAGAAAAAGTGGATTAGCCACACCATCGAAGACGACCCGAAGATTCTCGACCTGGCGGCGCAGGCGGGGGCATGGTACGTCTATCAGGCCGTTTACGATACCTCCGACTACATCAAGGAGCGCGTAAAGCGCTACCACGACTACGGTATCGGCGTGGAGGGAACGATCCTGCTCGGGCTGGACAACCAGACAGAGGACGACATAAAGCGCCTGGTGGACTTTCTGCTTGAGGTAGACCTGGACTTGGCGGAGTTTACGGTAATGACCCCGTTCCCCCACACCAAGGGCTACGACGACCTGCTGCGCCAGGGGCGCATTTTTGACTTCGACTGGAACCACTACAACGCAGGGCAGGTGGTATTTCACCCCAAGCATATAGCGGCAGAGCGCCTGCAGGAACTTTACGATTACGCTTGGGAAACATTTTACGCGCACGAAACGCAGGAGGCTAAAATGTTTCGGCTGTTTTGCAGCGTAGCCCTCCGCGAAATGAACGAGGGGACTTACCGCCCTCGAAACAGAGAACTGGCAAACAAATCCTTTGGAAAAGACGTGGTGCGCAGCAACCAAAAAATATCAACGCTATGAAAGTATCGGAAAAATATTACGATGAAATTTTTGACTTCAAAGGCCAGTGGGATATGCCCTCGAAGTGCGGCTTAAAGATAGCCGAAAAGCCGCGCAAAACATTTGTGGTGGTTACCGAGCTGTACCAGGACAACCCCGGAACATCCGTTACCGCCGCCGGACACCTGCTGCTCGACCAAATTTGCGCAGCCAAAGGGCTAAACCCTGCGGAGGTAACCTACTTAGAGTGCAACCCGGATACCAGCTCAAAGCTTTCGTTCTACGACGAGGAGTACTTTGAGGTAACGTTTGGCGCTGCGCTGCCACCAGCCTACCGCCTCCTGACAAAAGACGAGGTTAGAGGTGTATTTGATAGCTGAAGGCAGGAAAGCTTTAATGAAGAAAACCGTGAAGATATTACTGTATTTTATTTCAACCTTTTACTGCTGTACGCTATCCGCCCAAACCATCAAAATCTGGGAAAACGTTGCGCCGATAACCTGCAAGCAAAAGCGCAGCGAGCTGACCGCCTATTTTCCCGAAAAGGAAAAGAACACGGGAATTTCCGTCATCCTGTGCCCAGGGGGGAGTTACCACCACTTGGGCTTGCGGGGCGAAGGCCACAAGGTGGCAAAATACCTGCAGGGCGAGGGCATTGCCGCCTTTGTGCTGCGCTACCGCGTTGGGATGTACGGCAACAGGCATCCGGCAATGATACAGGACTTGCAGCAAGCCCTGACGCTGGTGCGCGAAATGTGCAGCGAGCACAGCCTCGACCCCAACAGGGTAGGCGTAATGGGATTTTCGGCAGGCGGACACCTGGCAGGAGTGGCGGGCACCTACTTCGACGTTGACTTTATGGCGTTGCCGGACGTTGCTGCGCCGGACGTTGCTGCGCCGCCGGCGTTGCTCAAGCCGGCTTTTGTGGCAATGATATACCCCGTAGTAACCATGCAGCAGGAGGAGCTTGTCCACAAGCGCTCGCGCCGCAACCTTTTGGGGCGACACCGTACGCCCCAGATGGAGCGCTACATGTCGCTGGAGCAGCAGGTGCGGCCGGATATGCCCCCCGTATTCCTGCTCCACTGCAAAGACGACAAGACCGTTGACTACCGCAACAGCCTGCGCTACCATGAGGCGCTGCTGGAAAAAAACGTACCCTGCAAGCTCCTGCTATACGAGCAATCCGGGCATGGATTTGGCGTTGCCCCAAAAGGCGAAGCCGCAGGCTGGCAGCACGAATTTGTGCAGTGGGCAAAGTCGGTAAAGTAATTAAGAGGTAAAAACTAAAAACTAAGAACTAAGAGTTGGGGGAGGTGTCTATATTAGAGTTTATATTCAATAGCTGGATGGTGCCCATGTTCTATTGGTATAACTTTTATGCTGTGCGTGGGCTACCCTACGGGACGGCGCAAGTGTCTATTAAATATAAACTCTATTCTATTGACATGAAAATATATTTTGTTGCATATCATATATTTACTGTATTTTGGCAGAGCTTGTATCTTTATGATTACAGGCTATACTTTGCGTGGCGTGGCGTGGTTTTGTGCATTGCCCATCAGGGCATCCATATCAATAGAACAGAGGAGCAACAAGCCCGCTTTATTGCCCGTAGGGCATTCATCATTCTTAATTCTTAATTCTTAATTCCTAATTCCTAATTCTTAATTCTTAATTCTTAATTCTATCCCCCCATGCTTGAGTACGAACCACAGGCGGAAATCATCCGCTTTCAGGAGGAGAAAATGCGGGAGGCGTTGCTGTATTTGAGCCTCCGCTCGCCGTTTTACCGGCGCATGTTTCGGCAGCACGCCATCAGCGTTGACAAAATCAGGCGCATAGAGGATTTGCGGAGCATCCCGCTTACCGACAAAAAGGATTTGCAGCGCTACAGCAGCGATTTTCTCTGCGTCCCCCCCGAAAAAGTAGCGGACTACATCACCACCTCCGGAACGCTGGGCGACCCCGTAACGTTTGCCATGACCGACAAAGACCTCGACCGGCTGGCGTACAACGAAAAAATATCTTTTCTGTGCACCGGCACCCAGCCCGGCGACGTGGTGCAGCTGATGACCACCCTCGACAAGCGCTTCATGGCTGGCCTCGCCTACTTCCTGGGGCTACGCGCCCTGGGGGCTGGCGTTATCCGCGTGGGCAACGGTATTCCGGAGCTCCAGTGGGATACCATTCGCCGCATCAGGCCAAACACCATTGTGTGCGTACCCTCCTTTATCCTGCACATCATCAAGTACGCCGAGGACAACGGAATTGACTACCGCAGCTCGAGCGTGAAGAAAGCGGTTTGCATAGGCGAAAATCTCAGGGAGCAGGATTTCTCCCTGAACCTCCTCGGGCGGCGCATTAAAGAGAAGTGGGACATAGCGCTGTTTTCTACCTACGCCTCCACCGAGATGGCAACCACCTTTGCCGAGTGCGAGTACGGCTGCGGCGGGCATCACCACCCCGAGCTGATTATCTGCGAGCTGGTGGACGAAAGCGGCGCGCCCGTGGAGGAGGGAAAAGCAGGCGAGCTGGTTGTAACAACGCTGGGCGTAGAGGGAATGCCCCTGCTGCGCTTCAAAACGGGCGATTTGGTGAGCATGCACACCGAACCCTGCCGCTGCGGGCGAACCTCCATGAGGCTCAGCCCGGTGCTGGGGCGCACCAACCACCTCATCAAGCTAAAGGGCACCACGCTCTACCCGCCCGCCCTGTTCGATGTGCTCGACAACACCCCCTACGTAGAGCGCTACGTGGTGGAGGTAGACAGCAACGACAGCGGAAACGACAGCGTGCTGGTGCGCGTTGGCCTGCACCCGCACGCTGTGGACAACGTTGTAAAGGATTTGAAAGACCGCTTCCGTGCAAAAATTCGCGTGGCGCCGCAGGTAGAGGTTTCCCCCTCGGACGAAATCCGAAAAATCAACCTCCCCGACATGAGCCGCAAGCCGGTGAAGCTGATAGACAAGCGAAAAAAGTAGCGCTGCGCTTGCCCATTGGAAACCGTCGCGGAAATAACCTTATCCCGCAGGCTTTTGGAAATCTGTGGATAAAAGCGTACCTTTGCAACTCAAAAACAAAGCATTCGTGCATGACAATTCAGGAGCTCAAACGACTTCGCGAAACGGAGGACAAAGTAGAATTTAAGGAGGCAAAACGGGATTTCAATTTTGCCGGAGGCAGCCATGCCGACCCGAGGGAAAGGCGCAAATGCGTACTTGGTTACGTGGTTGCATTAGCCAACGAAGGGGGTGGCTATCTTGTGCTTGGAGTAAAGGAAACAACCCCAAACGAGCTTGTCGGGACGGCGTTTGCAGACAGGAAAATCGGCGAAGTAGAAGATGAGATTTACAAACGCCTGTCCGTCCGCGTCGAAGTTGAAGAATTGTTCGAGGGCGGCAAGCGGGTTTTGGTCTTCAAAATACCTGCAAGACCCGTCGGCTCCCCCTTGAATTTTGAGGGAGTTCCGTTAATGCGAATTGGCGACAGCTTGCACGTGATGTCCAATGACGAACTTTTTCGCATCCTTTTGGAGCGCGAGCCGGATTTTTCCGCCACGGTTTGCGAGAAGCTGACTTTTGAAGATTTAGACCCGGAAGCCATAGGGTTAATGAAGTCGGGGTATGCAATCAAGCAGAAGAATCCCGCATTCGAAACGTTGCCCGACTTGCAGGTTTTGAATGATTTAGGCTTGACAAAAAGTGGAAAATTCAGCTATGCAGCCTTGATTTTGCTTGGCAAAAGAGATGCCTTGCGCGAGTATCTTCCTAACGCGGAGGTCATTATTGAATACAGGCTAAATCATTCGATGATACCTTACACGGCGAGAAAGGAATTTCAGGAATCGCTTTTTACAGCAATAGGCAAGATTTGGGCGTATATCAACCAACCGGCAAGCAATCCGCTGCTGCACGTCCGGCACAAATTTACGATTTATGATATTCCCGCTTTCAACGAAGACGTAATTCGAGAAGCGGTGTTAAACGCCGTTGGGCATCGCTCATGGCGCGATTTGAGCAGCGTAGTTATCAAACAGTATCCCGACTGCATCAGCATCATTAACTCCGGTGGTTTCCCGAATGGCGTTACCAAAGACAACATATTGACGGTGAACAGCCAGCCGCGCAACAAAAGGGTAATGGAAGTGCTGGAAAAGACAGGGCTGGTAGAACGCGCCGGACAAGGTGTTGATAAGATGTACTATAGCTGCCTGATGGAAGGAAAACCGCTACCGGACTATTCGTACACGGACGAATATCAGGTAGACTTATGCCTGCAGGCAAAAATTACAGATGAAGCCTTTTACATTTTCGTAAATGAAGTACAGTACTACAGGAAAAAGGAGGATAAGCTCAATGTATTCGACTTGCTAACGCTGGATAAAGTCCGACAAGGTATTTCGGTGGGCTTGCCCGAACCGTCGGTCGAAAAATTGCAGCGCGAAGGCTTGATAAAGTCGCAAAGCGCCGCTGATAAAAAATATGTGCTGGGCGATTTGTACTACGAAATAGCCAAGCAGCCTGCATATATAAAAGAGTATCGGGTAAGGGATTTGCAGATAGTGGCAGGTTGTTTTGAAAAGGCAAAAGAGGTTTCAATGAAAAACTTTGTGGATGCTTTTGGCAGCTTATTGACACGCGAGCAAATTAAAACATTGATATATAAGTTGGAAAATGAAAAATTACTCATAAAAATCCAAGCAAATAAATATACACACTACATACTCAATAATAGGAAGATAGATATTCAACATAATATTTACGGGCAATTTATTGAGAAATTATCGGATTCTTAAATTTCAATTCCACACAAGAATGCTCAAAATCCACACAAGAATTGATTTTTGAAAGCTATTAAATCAATTAAGATATTGTTTTTTAGATTATTGATGTTTAATTTCAATTCCACACAAGAATGCTCAAAATCCACACAAGAATTGATTTTAGATTATAGAAAGTTATTATTTCAATAAAAAATCAACTCAATAAAAAATCAATTCCACATAGAAGCCTGGAAATTCCACATAGAAACCCCGTTTTTTGCCCGATTTTTTACTTAACTACCTTATTTAGTCATATTTCAATTCCCCATAGAAGCCTGAAAATTCCCCATAGAAACCCCGTTTTTTGCCCATTTTTTTATTTAACTACCTTATTATTAGATATATTTCAATTCCCCATAGGATAATAAAAATTCACTATAGAAGTTGTTTTTGATAAAAATTCAACTCCACAAGTAAAAGAGTTTTGCTACAAATAACCTGATTTCAATTCCACATAGAAGTCTGAAAATTCCACATAGAAACCCCGTTTTTTGCCCGATTTTTCATTTAGCTACCTTACTATTAGACACATTTCAATTCCACATAGAAATCGAAAAATTCCCCATAGAAATTGATTTCGATAAAAATTCAATTTCACAAATAAAAGAGTTTTTGCCACAAATAAAGTAATCTCAATTCCACACAAGAATGTTCAAAATCCACACAAGAATTGATTTTTGAAAACTATTAAATCAATTAAGGTATTGTTTTTTAGGGATAAGAAATAAATAACATATAACGGATATAAAAGTGTCGTCCCCCTCGGCTACGCTCGGGGCAGGCTCTGCGGGACTTAGCGGGAGCCTCCTGCTTGTCTCCGTATGCTGAAG
>JAISAC010000098.1 GCA_031266935.1 Prevotellaceae bacterium | reverse complement strand
GTTGGTGCGCTCGGTCTTGAACAGGAACGCCATGTAGATTTTGCCCGACGTAACAGCCTCGCAATCGAATTTTCGGTTTACATCCTCTCCGTTATTCACCACAGCAGCGGCTCCGCCTGTACTCGATGCAGCATACTCGCTAAAGGCCAAGCCGGATGTTACGAGTATTGGAGATGTTCCCGCGCCGGAGTGCGCAGCCCATCCGTTGTCGGTGAGCTTTTGCCCCGTGCCGTACGCAAAGTTTTCCTCCAGCAGCAGCGAGGCGGCGCTGCCGCTTAGCGGTATATCTTTTGTCAATAAGCCGCTTTGCAGGTGCAGCGTGGCGGTGTGCTCTCCCGCTGCTGCCGGCGCGTAGGTAATGGCTACCGTGGCGGCTCTATTGGGAGCGAGCTTGCTTGCGGCAACGCTGAAAAACTCCGAAGCGTTATCCGCAAAGCTCACGCTAATGCTGTCGGTAAGAAGCACGGAGGAAATTCTGATGGTTTTTGATACGCTGTTTCCCACTGCCAACTTTCCGAAGCGCACTTGCGACGAATCGACATTTAGCGTAGGCATAGCGCCTGCGCCGGTCATCACAAGGGTAGTATCGGCAAAGTCTGCGCTCGAAATTTTCAAAACGCCGCCGTAGCTGTACGTATGTTCAGGCGTAAAGACAACGTCAACGCTCTTGCCGCTGCTGCTCATTGCCTCTGCGGCGGTAGCCGTTGCCACAGGAATGGAAAATACCGATGCTGTATCGGTGGCTGTAGATACGGCAATGTCTTGCGTTAGGCGAGCGCCTTTGATGTTCAGCTTTAGCGTTTTGGTCGTACCGACAAGTATTGTGCCAAACGCCAGCGCGCTTGGTGATAAACTTACCGACGGTGGAGGCACATCGCAGGTAATTACTATCGAAGACAAGTAAGCGGTATTACCAGCGGTATTACCACCTCTTTTAATTGCAAAAAACAAGTATTCCGTTCCGCTAAAATCGTCAGCAGTCCAACCTGTTTCTGACGCTGAGCCGACCTGCGCTCCGCCGGTCACGCTGTAGTCGGCGGCGGTGCCGGTTACTAAGCGAGATGTCCCGCCGTAGCAGGAAGAAGAGCGTGGCGTATTTATACTATGTAACTCAATGCTTATAATTTTTCCGGGAAGCGGCGTAGTATTGTATAGCACACCATTACTGGCTTGCATCTGAATAGCGCCCGTATTACCGCCGTTCCCTGCTGCAATTGCTTTTCCGCCAAAAAAAACGCCATCCTGTATCCAAGTTTCCTCTTCATTGTTGTAGCTATTACTGCCAAGCGTACCTCCTCCATTTTTTATTGAATCTACCGTTATGGTGATGGTACGGATTTCTCCCCATACCTTTCCGCCTGCCGCCACCATGACGACAAAGAGTAAAAGCAGCCTGAAAGTCGTTTTCATAGTTTTGTACTTTTACAATTAAATTTAAAGTTAGCGTGAGGCTCTGGCAAATAGCAAAAGTATGCTGCTGCAAATATTTGGCGATTAGTGAATTAATTTGCGCTTTTGTAAATAGCAATAACTCTTCATTACCCCCTCGCTGCGCTCGGAATGACGGGTGCAACGCGCGGGGAAGGGGGCGGGTAGGCGGCGGTGGCTTCGTCGCCATCCATTCTCAACCAATTATATATAAATAGATTACATCAGCATGCTTTTTACATCACCACCATATACATGGAACATTTATATATTATTTATTTTTTATCCCTAAATTTTAATAGAAGCATCGGTCAAAAATTGCTTGACTTCCTCGGGGTTGACTTCAAATCCGGGGAGATATTGCACCACCTCGGAATAGTCAATGTCTTTATAAAAAGCCAACTGTTGCCTGAATAATTTCTCGGAAAATTGCTCGTTGAACAATTTTGTTGCTTCGCAAGAAATTTCGGCTACAGAAAAATGGTTTTTCAAAATAAAATACAGGTCGACATAATCCTTCCATTTAGCTCTGCGACCCAAGGCAAAAGCTTTCATTGCAGAGAGAGAGTAGAGAGGGTATAGCTATTGCGCTGTCAAAATTAATAGGATGGCCTACCATATACGGATAGCTGAAAAAAGTTACTTTTACATCGTTAACGTAAAAATGAAGCTGATCAACATCTTCAAAAATAATTTTCTGACGGAAAGGGATTGTTGATAATTGTCGTTTAATTCTGCTTCTATTCAACTTATTGCAGGTAAATAAATCATAATCAATTGATTCACGATGCCCTAAATGTAAAGCGATTGCGGTACCGCCAACCAAGTAAAAAGAACGCTTAAATTGAGAAATATAAGGCATTAATTCTTGCTGTTTCGCTACTAATATTTCACTGTGCATACCGGTTAAAAAGTAAAGTAAAATAGTTCAAAACCAATTCATGATAATTATTTTTATTACGTTCGCTTTTATTTATCGTACTAAAAAATATTGAAGCTACTTTTTTAATTCCCATTACTTTAAAAAGTTCCCGCACCGCTTCCATATCGCCATAGTTCAAAATAGTTTCGACCATCAGCGCGTCGCTGACGGTTTCCGCTTTGTCTTCGGGCGAATACCAAAACAGCACAGCATGTTTGCGAATAAAATTTTTTAGCGCTTCCGACCTCATCGTATTATTACCTTGATTGGATTTGTAAAGATACAAAAAAATCAAATAAAATCAGGGAAACGGTTTTTAGCCTAACATTCTCTCCGCTTTTCGCTTTCCCGAAATTTCTGCCGGTTAAAGCTCCAAAACCTCCAGCCTTCCCGTCAAGCGTATATCTTTTGACGAGGCGCCGACGCTGACTGTAAAAAATCCCGGCTCAACCACAAATTCGTTATGCCTGTTCCAGAGGCCTAAGTCTTGGGGCGTGAGCGTAAAGCGCAGCTCTTTTGTTTCACCCGGCTGCAGGCGTACGCGCTCAAAGCCGCGGAGCACCTGCGTGTAGGTGGTAACGCTGCTCACCTCGTCGTTCAGGTACAGCTGCACCACCTCGTCGCCGGCAAGGTGGCCGGTGTTGGTGAGCTTAAACGATACTTCGGCTGCGGACAGCGTACCGGCTTGGGAGGGGGTGATGCTCAAATCGGAGTAGGCAAACGTGGTGTAGCTAAGCCCATGTCCAAAGGGATACAGCGCCCCCCAAACCCGCACCTCGCCTTTGGAGTCGGAGCCGGGCTTGAACGGAAAGGCAAAGGGAATTTGCCCCACCGCCTTGGGGTAGGTAACCGCCAGCTTTCCGCCGGGGTTGTAATCGCCAAAGAGCGCTTCGGCAATGGCTGTCCCCGTAAACTCGCCGGGGAACGACGCCTGAACGATACCCCGAATGTACTTGTTTGCCCAGTTGATGGAGACAGCGCGTCCGTCTATCAGCACCAGCGCCACCGGCGTTCCCGTGCTGTAAACGGCCTGCAGCAGGGCAAGCTGGCGTCCGGCCAGGTCGAGGTTTGTTCGCGAAAACGATTCGCGCACCGTCCTCTCCGAGCCGCCAAGCACCACTATGGCCACCTCTGCCGCCTGCGCCGCTTTTACGGCTGCATCTATCATTTGCTGCTCGTCGGAGGTTAGCGGTTCGGGAATAATCTCACTTTCGGGGAAGCGCTTATCCACAACGTCGCAACCTTTTTCGTACACAACCTGAGCGCCGGGCAGCAGGGCCTGCAAGCCTTCCTTTACGGTTACTATCTTTGGGTTGGCAGGCCCGTAGCGGCAAATAAAATCCTTGTACTCGTCGGCATTTGGGCCTATCACCGCTATTTTTTTGAGGTTTTTGCTCAGGGGGAGCAGGGCGCTGTCGTTCTTCAGCAGCACGATGGACTGGCGAGCGGCTTCCAGCGCAACCTTTTTGTGCTCCGGGCAGGCAACAATTTTTTCTACCTCCTTCTCGCTGCCAACGTAGGGGTTATCGAACAAGCCCAGCCAAAACTTTACGTACAGGATGTCCCGTACGCGGGAGTCAACGGTTTCCGCCGAAACTTTTCCCAGCCTCACGGCCTCTCTGAGGGCAAGAATGAAATCCGCCGGCGGCGTAAAGTTTGTCCGGATGTTCAGGCCTGCGTTTACCGTTTGGGCGGCAGCGTCCACCGCATCCTTGGCCACCTTGTGCTTGTCGGAGAGGTACTCCACCGCGTGGCTGTCGGAAACTACGTATCCCTTAAACTTCCACTCGTTGCGCAGTATTTCGGTGAGAAACCGGTAGCTTCCGGATACCGGAATGCCGTCGTAGTCGTTGTAGGAGCTCATCACGCCCAGCGCATGCGCCTCGGCAAACGCCATGCGGAACGGCTCGAGGTAGAGCGACCTCACCTCGCGGGGCGCCACGTGGGGGTCGGTGCGCGTATCGCCGTCGCGCCCGCCCACGGGAACGCTGTACACGGCAAAGTGCTTCGGGGTAGATACCACGCGGTGTTCCTGCAATCCGGCAACCATCCGCTTGCCCAGCTGCCCCACAAGGTAGGGGTCTTCGCCGTAGCACTCCACCACTCTGCCCCAGCGGGGGTCTTGGGCAATGTCCAGAATGGGCGAGTAGATGTTTGTGTAACCCAGCGCCCGCGCCTCAACGGCAGTAACCCTGGCGATTTGGCTTATCAGGTCTTTGTTCCACGTAGCGCCCTGCCCGCTCTGCGCCGGAAACAAGGTAGCCTGATAGTGGCATAGCCCTCTGATACCTTCGTTTGTAAAGTCAACGGGGATACCCAGCCGCGTTTCCTCCACAAACCACCGCTGTATGGCGTGGATAGCTTGCACGTGCTTTGAAAAAGGGTACGCGTACTGGCTTTGGAAAGAGCCAAGGCCGTTGTGCTCCTCGTCGATGTTGCCTATACCGTCCTTCCAAATTTCGTTTTTCCACTCCGGCGTGGGGAGGGCATCCTTCAGGACGCGCCCCGAGCCGTACAGCGTAGCCATTTGGGCTGTTTTTTCCTCCATCGTCATTTGGCGCAGAAGGTCGTCAATGCGGGCGTCAACGGAGGCTTTCGGGTCTTCGTAGGTATCTTTTTTTCCGTTTTTATTAAAGTCAACCCATCCGTTTTGGTAAATCTTTTTTGGTTGCGATAGCGCAGCCGCCGAGGCTAAAAGAAAGATTGAAAGAAAGTACAATGTTTTCATCAAAAATAAATTTAAATTATGAATTTTTCAGGCAATAAACTAATTATATATCAGCATATTATCACATTGTCATATTGATACATTAATAAATTTCTATGCCTGTTCACAAAGATACAATTTTTCTTTTAATCGGTAGCAATTATATTTCGCGTGGGGTGCATTTCAAATTTGAAATACACCCCGTAATTTTTGGTTAGGGATAAGAAATAAATAACATATAACGGATATAAAAGTGTCGTCCCCCTCGGCTACGCTCGGGGCAGGCTCTGCGGGACTTAGCGGGAGCCTCCTGCTTGTCTCCGTATGCTGAAG
>JAISAC010000095.1 GCA_031266935.1 Prevotellaceae bacterium | reverse complement strand
TGTTTTTGTGGGTGTGTGTGTGTGTGTTTGTTTGTTTTTTTTTTTGTTTTTGTGTGTGTGTGTGTGTGTGTGTGTGTGTGTGTGTGTGTGTGTGTGTGTGTGTGTGTGTGTGTGTGTGTACAAAAATCGTGCCAGACCTATTATACATCGGTCCGGGGACGTTTTCTTGTATGCAGGAGTTACACTTCATGTTAGCTGTTACAGTAATGATAAAGTAATTTTAATCAGCATTTAATCAACAATGGTTTAAGGATACGTTTTTAGTAATACATCCGTCGTTGAGACCTCACCCCCAGCCCCTCTCCTTCGGAGAGGGGAGCAGAGCCACCGCAGGTACCGTCGTGTACCAACTCCCCTCTCCGAAGGAGAGGGGCCGGGGGTGAGGTCTCTGTAGGTGAGTTTTCTGTAAAATTTGAAAGCCAACTCAGCGATGTCGCTCCACTGTGAATCGGATAAACGACCTCATTGCCGCTTTTTGCCAAAACAGTAGCAGCGTAATTGCTGCTTATTCGTTTTTTATTTGAGCTTGGTACCGGAAAAAACAGTCTCAACAGGCGCAGGCTCACCATCCGCATTCATCATAGTAACGGTGCTGGTTAGCGTTGCCACCCCTGCAGCGGTAAAGGTTCCATTGATGCTAACGGGTAGCGGCGTACCGCCCAATACAGCAACAGCTATCGAGGTGCTTCCGGACACCTTGTACTCGCTGCCTTCTTTGGTAATCGTTGCATCGCAGCTGACATCCAGCGTCAAATTGCCTACTTCCGGAAGGTTCGGAATTGTAGTATTCATGCTTAGCGTAGCGGTATTCTCGCCTTTAGCAGCCACCTTAATGGTATCACTCGGCACAACCGGATAGCCTCCCATGGAGATGCTTCCAACGTAAGTCCCTTCAATGTCTTTTGCGTAGTTTTCCGCCTTTTTTTCGTCGTCGTTGCACCCCGTTGCTGCTACCGCCAGCCCCAAGGACAAAATCATAGCTGTTTTGAAAATGTTTGTCATGTTTTTTACGTTTTAATTTTTAGCAAACTTGAAATGCTCCCTGTTCGGAGCGATTTTTGACTTTGCGAAAGTACAATATTTTGCTGATACTGCTTCAATTTATCAGCAAAAAAACGTTAAATTATCAACGAGTTGAAAATTTACTGTAAATGGAAGCGTTTTACTTATTTTCTTGAAACAAAATATGCTTAAACTTGATAAAATTGTAGCTGAAATAAGATAAAGGAGGAAAGCACGGGATGGCGCAAGCGCTCACAAGCGCTCGCAAACCTACCTTTTAAGTAATGACGAATAAACAAGATATAACAGCTAATAAAGTGTCACCCCTGCGGGGTTTGCAGAGACACGCGGATGCTCGCCTGACCGTATGCTTCAGCATACGGATTTTCAGAAAACATGCTATCTTTGTATTTCTAAAAGTGTAAAGTGAATCGCTCTAAAAGTGTAAAGTGAATCGCTCCAAAAATGTAAAGTGAAAAATCATGAAATACATTAAACGAATATCAGATAGCGAGTTGCAGCGGAAACTTAATTCTTCGGGAGCTATACTTGTGCGCGGTGCAAAAGCTTGCGGAAAGACCGAATCGGCCAAGCAGGTTGCCCGCAGCATTTTAAGCATAGATAGGGACGAGCAGGTATCTGCTTTAATGTCCACCGCTCCGCGAAGGCTGCTGCTGGGCGAAACGCCCCGATTGATTGACGAATGGCAGGTACAACCCAAGCTTTGGAGCTACATACGCCACGAAATAGACGACCGCCGGCAAACGGCGCAATTCATTCTCACCGGCTCGGCCAATCCGGAAGAAAACGTGAAAATGCACTCGGGAGCAGGTCGATTTACCACGCTCGATATGAGAACAATGTCGTGGCAGGAGCTTGGCTTTTCTTCGGGGAAAATCAGCATGAAAGATTTGTTTGAAGGCGCTACAATTGACATTTACGACGAACCAACCGACCTGGAATTTATCGTTGAAAAAATAATTATCGGCGGTTTTCCCACCTTGCTGGGCAAAAATATAGCGCAGGCAACGGATTTAAACAGGGCATACGTTGATTTGCTTACCGAAGTGGACATGAGCAGGGTATCCAACGTAAAGCGCGACCCTGTTAAAGTAAGGAATCTGCTGCGCTCGCTTGCGCGAAATACGGCAACAATGGTCGATATTACCACCCTGGAGGCCGATATTTGCGAAAAAGAGCATGTGGCTCTTTCGCGCCCTACTATTTACGATTATTTAGATACGCTCAGCCGCTTGATGATTACCGAAGAGCAACCGGCATGGAATACGCATATCCGCTCGTCGGCTTCGCTGCGTAAAGCGCCGAAGCGCCACTTTACCGATGTCTCCTTATCGGTTGCCGCGCTTGGCGCCAGCGCCGCTTCGCTGCTTGCCGACCTCCGCTTTACGGGCTTCCTGTTTGAATCGTTAGCTACGCACGAGCTTCGCGTTTATGCGCAGGCAAACGATGCAAAGGTTTACCATTACCACGATTCGAGTAATCTGGAGGTAGATGCCATCGTACAAAAGTATAGCGGCGAATGGTGCGCCTTTGAAGTAAAGCTCGGCACGGGACAAATCGAAGAAGCGGCGGCAAGCTTAAAAAAGCTTGTTTCGATTTTAGATGACAAAAAAATGCAGCAGCCAAAATCGTTGAATATCGTTACCGGAACAGGCGTCAGCTATACCCGCGCCGATGGCGTAAATGTAATTTCAATTGCCTCGCTGGGGGAATAGTTCCTGTTTCAGCTCGGCTTTCCGATTATTTTTACCAGCTGCTGCGCCGTGTAGCTCTTTTTGTTTTTGCAGATTTCCTCGGGCGTTCCGGCGCACAGGATTTTTCCTCCGCCGGCTCCGCCTTCGGGGCCGAGGTCAACAATGCGGTCGGCCACCTTTATTACGTCCATGTTGTGCTCGATGACCACAACGGTGTTGCCGCGGTCAACCAGCCGGTTTAGCACCTCCAGCAGCACGCGCACATCCTCAAAGTGCAGCCCGGTGGTAGGCTCGTCGAGGATGTAGAGGGTGCTCCCGGTGTCGCGCTTTGCCAGCTCGGCGGCCAGCTTCACGCGCTGGCTTTCGCCCCCCGAAAGGGTCGTGCCGGGCTGCCCCAGCGCCACGTAGCCCAGGCCTACGTCCTGCATTGCCTTCAGGTTGCGGAAGATGGTGGGAATATTCTCGAAAAAGGTAACCGCCTGGTTGACGGTCATCTCCAGCACATCGCTGATGTTTTTCCCCTTGTAGCGCACGGCCAGCGTTTCGCGGTTGTAGCGCTTGCCGTTGCAGGCCTTGCAGGTTACATATACGTCGGGCAAAAAGTTCATTTCGATGGCCTGCACGCCGGCGCCGCGGCACTCCTCGCACCGCCCGCCCCTGACGTTGAAGGAGAAGCGTCCGGCCTTGTAGCCGCGAATTTTGGCGTCGGGGGTAGCCTCAAACAGCTTCCTGATTTCGGCAAAAACGCTGGTGTAGGTGGCCGGGTTGGAGCGGGGCGTACGGCCTATGGCCGACTGGTCAACTTTTACCACCTTGTCAACGTACTCGGTTCCCGTAATTTCTTTGTACGGCAGCGGGCTTTGCAGCGAGCGGTAAAAGAGCTTGCTCAGGATGGGGTGCAGCGTTTCGTTGATGAGCGTTGACTTTCCGCTCCCCGACACGCCCGTGATGCAGACAAACAGCCCCAGCGGCAGCTCCAGCGTAACGCTTTTGAGGTTGTTGCCGGTAGCTCCCTTTAGCACGATGGACTTGCCCAGCCCCTTACGGCGTGCTGCCGGAACGGGTATCTTTTTTTCGCCGTGCAGGTATTGCAGCGTGAGCGAGGGTAGCACCTCGCTGCCCTCGCCAGCCTTGTCAGCCTTGTCAACTTTGCCAACTTTGCCAACTTTGCCAACTTTGTCGGGCGTTGCTGCCCCTATTTTTCCTTGGAAGACAATTTTTCCGCCGCGCGTACCGGCGCCCGGCCCTACGTCCACCACCCAGTCGGCGGCGCGCATCATCTCCTCGTCGTGCTCCACCACGATGATGGAGTTCCCCTCGTCGCGCAGCTTCTTGAGCGATTCGATGAGGCGCATGTTGTCGCGCTGGTGCAGGCCAATGCTCGGCTCGTCGAGGATGTAGAGCACGTTTACCAGCTTTGAGCCTATCTGCGTGGCCAAGCGTATGCGCTGGCTTTCGCCGCCCGACAGCGTTACGCTGCTGCGGTTGAGCGAGAGGTAGCTCAACCCTACGTCTATCATGAACGACAGGCGGCTGCTGATTTCCTTTACGATTTCGGACGCTATGGCGCGCTGCTTGTCCGTCAGCTTCGGCTCTAAGGCGGCAAACCACGCCGCCAGCGTTTCGATATCCATGGCCGAGAGATCGACGATATTCTTGTCGGCTACCTTGAAGAAGAGCGCGTCTTCCTTGAGGCGCGACCCGTGGCATGCGGGGCAGGTTTTGTGCGATATGTACCTGTTTGCCCAGCTCTGGGGTTGCTCCTCCTCCTGCTCGTGGCGGTTGGCGATGATGCTGATGACGCCCTCAAAGTTGAGGTAGTAGCTCGACGCCGCGCCAATTTTGCTGCCGTCCACGCGAAAGCCTTCCTGCGTACCGTAGAGCACGGCCTCCAACCCTTCGGCCGGGATGGCTTCGATGGGGTCGCTGAGCGAAAAGCCAAACTTTTTGGCTATAGCTCCTACCTGCAGAAAGAGGAGGTTATTTTTCTCCGCCCCCAGCGGCGCTATGCCGCCGCTGCGGATGCTTTTTTTCCGGTCGGGGATAATTTTGTCCACGTCGGCTTCGGCCACAACGCCCAGCCCGTTGCAGTGCGGGCAGGCGCCCTGCGGCGAGTTGAACGAAAACGAGTGCGGCGCCGGCTCGTTGTAGGCAATGCCGGTGGTGGGGCACATGAGGTAGCGGCTGTAGAAGCGAGCTTCGTGCGTTTCGGCGTTCATGGCTATCATGGTGCCGTTGCCCTGCTGCATGGCGCTTGTGATGGCGTTGCGCAGGCGCTTGCGGTCTTTGGGGTTGGCGCTGGGGACTACCTTGTCCACCACCAGCTCCACAAAGTGCGCCTTGTAGCGGTCGAGCTTCATCATCGGGCGTATTTCGCGCACCTCGCCGTCCACGCGGACGGTCAGGTACCCCTTGTGCCCCAGCTGCTCAAACAGGTCTTTGTAGTGCCCCTTGCGCCCCTTGACGATGGGGGCCAGCGCCAGCAGCTTTTGCCCGGCAAACTTTTCGATTACCAAATCTACAATCTGCTCGTCGGTGTAGCGCACCATCTGCTCGCCGGTATTCTTGGAGTAGGCTATGGCGGCGCGGGCAAAGAGCAGGCGGAGAAAGTCGTAAATTTCGGTGGTGGTGCCCACCGTTGAGCGGGGGTTTTTGGAGGTTGTTTTTTGCTCAATCGAAATTACGGGGCTTAGGCCGGTAATTTGCTCCACGTTGGGGCGCTCCATGCTGCCCAAAAACTGCCGCGCGTACGACGATAGCGTTTCCATGTAGCGGCGCTGCCCCTCGGCGTAGATGGTGTCGAACGCCAGCGACGACTTGCCGCTGCCGCTCAGGCCGGTGATGACCGTAAGCGCGTTGCGCGGGATGGTAACGCTTACGTTTTTGAGGTTGTGAACGCGCGCCCCGATGACTTCAATTTTGGTTTCCTCCATTGGTAGCTATTGCTTGCTGTTGCTGTTGTTGCTGTTGTTGTTGTTGTTATAAGCATTTTCCCTGAATCCTGCCTCCGGTACTTTGATGTAGTAGGTACGGTTGCCCTTGTTGGTGAGCGATACGTCGCGCAGCCACGTATTCAGCAGCTTCAGGATTTTATAGTTGGTGTTGTGCCGTATGGCAAAGTCTGCCCAGCTGGGGACAGGCGTGCTCACCGCCACCTCCTTGTAGCGGTAGGGCGGATACATTTCGTTGAGGGGGATGTAAAATCCGTACTTTTGCGGGTCGGAGATGATGAGCTTGAGCGCCAGAATACGGAAGAGGTAGCGGGATGTTTCGTCATTCAGCCGCAGGTCGTGGTACGAAACCGATTTTTGCTGCTGTATTTGCTGCGTAAGCCCCTTTACCCCCATGTTGTACGAAACCGCCGCCAGCGTCCAGCTGCCAAACAGGTCGTACGATTTTTGCAGGTACCGGCAGGCTGCCCTGGTTGACTTTTCGATGTGGTAGCGCTCGTCCACCTCATCGTTGATCTCCAGCCCCAGCTCCTTTCCGGTGGCGGGCATCAGCTGCCAAAAGCCCACCGCCTTTGCCGACGATACCACCTGCTGCAGGCCGCTCTCGGCAACGCACAGGTACTTGAAGTCGTCGGGGATTTTGTTTTTCTTCAGAATGGCCTCAATGGTGGGAAAAAATCGGCTGGTTTGCTTGATAATCAAAATCGCTTGCGAGTGCCAGAACATGTTCACCATGAGCTCGCGCTCAAGGCTTTCGCGCGTATCGAAGTTTTCGAGCGGAATTTTTTCGCCCGCAAAGGAGAGCGCGCTTGGCAGCGTTGGCGTACGCACACTTTGCTGCATGTACTGCTGCTGCTGCTGCTCCGCAGCGCTCTCCTTATTAGGCGAATTGCTGCGGCGCAAGGCAAAAATTTGCCCCTGAACTTCACCCCCCAAAATAGCCAATATACCTATAATGAATATATTGAATTTATCGGGAGTTAGCTTGGTTGCTTGCATTGTACATAACTTTAGAGCGTAAAAGTAGCAATTTTTCCCGACTTCTGCGCCGTGTACGCCACAAATATCAGAACAGGCGCACAAAATTTTGTGCGCCGCGGCACAAAGCTGTGCCGCGGGCAGGATAGGTAATGTTCTTTTTTTGAGGCGCTTTTTTTTCCCCCTTTGCAGGAGAATGGCGGGGAATAGATAAAGAATATTCAACGCCGAATCAAGCGCACAAGTTCGTTGGCGCTACGCGCTACATCTTCTCTTCTACCGTCCAGGCAAAAGCGCTCAGCCCCTGCTCGTCGGCCTGCTCGTTGAGGAGGCGCAGGGCGTTGAGGAGGTGCCGCGCCACGTCGTCGCCCACGACGGTGAGGGTAGAGGCGTTTTTTGACGGCCATGCGTGGGTGCCGTAGTGCGGCTCGCCCTGCTCCCCGCCGCGCCCCTGCGTTTCGTTCCAGCGGGTAAACCCGCGAATGTTCAGCTTGTCCAAAAGATGCTCTACAGGCTCGGTCAGCGATTGCCCGTAGGTGATAAATACTGCTTTCATTGCTCAAAAAATTTTAAATGTTACTTTACTACGGCTTTGCAGCAGGCAAAGCCTTTTACTACGGGTTTATTTCAAATTATCGCTTTAAATAATCCCATAGGGATTATTCGCTCGGTAGAAAACACGAATGGCGTCTCTCTTTGGCATCCCGTAGGGATGCATCCCTACGGGATGCCGACAACCACCAGAACATTTTCTTTTCTACCGAGCGATTCATTCCTACGGAATGAGCAAAAGTGACAATTTGAAATGCACCCTTTACTACTTACCATTTGGCGTTCCGTCAACCCGCGCTCATCGCGCCAGCCTCAACCCTACAATGCCCGCCACAATGAGCAGCGCCGAGGCCATGCGCCACACGGAGGCCGAGTCGCCAAAAAAGAAGATACCGATGAGCAGGGTTCCCACTGCACCAATGCCTGTCCACACAACATACGCCGTACCAATTGGGATGCCCCGCTGGGCAAGCCACAGCAAGGCCCCGCTGACGCACATGGAAACGATAGCGGCCGTCAGCCATAGCCACTTAGGGTATCCGGGCATTTGGGAAAGCTTGAAGCCAAGCGGCCACCCCATCTCAAACAACCCTGCCAAAAAAAGATAAATCCAGCTCATTTATTTTCAGAAAGTTTGCTTTGTATTTCTTTCGGTTTGCCATATTTTTTTACGATAATCCGCACTTTCCTCTGCCGTATCGTTTGCCCAGATGCCGTAGCCTTCGGTCAACTTTCCTTTGCGCTTCGGAGGAATAAATCCTGCTTGCAGATTGTCCGCATCTCCCTTTTCCTTTGAACTAATCCATAGATAAAGTTCATTAATTAACTTTTTGTCGTTCAATGCGGCTACCCACGAAACAATGCTGTGTTTTTGCTGTGCTGTTTGCATAATATTTTGATTTTAGGGATAAGAAATAAATAACATATAACGGATATAAAAGTGTCGTCCCCCTCGGCTACGCTCGGGGCAGGCTCTGCGGGACTTAGCGGGAGCCTCCTGCTTGTCCCCGTATGCTGAA
>JAISAC010000094.1 GCA_031266935.1 Prevotellaceae bacterium | reverse complement strand
CTTCAGCATACGGGGACAAGCAGGAGGCTCCCGCTAAGTCCCGCAGAGCCTGCCCCGAGCGTAGCCGAGGGGGACGACACTTTTATATCCGTTATATGTTATTTATTTCTTATCCCTTAATTATATCAATAGAACATGGACACCATCTCTTTTTTCAATACTTTGTAAATTTCCGTCCAATCATTTTTATAAATTCCAGCTGTTGGGTCGGATAGCCGGACGTAAGCATTTGAAGTATAAAAAATATCGGCGGCGGCAGCTTCGTCAATACTCAAATCCGAAATCAGACTTTCAATCACTTGTTCGGAAATTCGTACGACACAGGAGGAATATTTGGTATCAATTTTTTTCAGCATTTGCAGAGAATTTACCGTACAAAAGCACAGCTGGTGCGTTTCTTCATGATATTTCAATTCATTCAGAAAGTCAGCTTTCGTTATCAATCCGTCAAAAAAATCAATGATTCGATTTTGTATTTTGTCGTCTGCTATTGGACCTTCGATTATGTCGTAGTCGTGTTTTTGTGCGGTTGTTTCAGGATTGCGGTTAAGTATAATAAAGTCAAACCACGCTTCACAATAATCGCTGAATCGCAGTACCTTATAGCGCTCGTCTTCATAAGCGCGTTCGTAAAATATAAATTCCGTTACGAAAGGCGTTTTGTGATAACGACGGGCAACATTTGTCGCCCATGTTTCGGCATGATTACGAAATTTGGTTACATAAAAACCTTTTCCAAAATCCTTGTTCGATTGACTTTTTGCAAAGTCAACATCAAAAATTTCAGTATAGCTGCCGTGAAATACCTGCATTATTTTAATCCTCCGTTTTCGTAGCACACATCGTATAAATACCTTACTGTCCAGAACGGGTTGTCGGTATGCAGCGCCCACCAATTTTCATTCAGGTAGTCCCACGCACCGTATTTTTTCAAATACCGGTAGGAATCGGGCATTGACATTTTATAGGATTTCGCAAATTCAGGTACGATAAAGCTCAAAAAAGCCACTTTATCGCTCTGCTCTTTACTTATTTTTTTGGACTCCATATTTGAATGTTTTGCAAAGATATTTGTCAAATTTTAGCGATAGCAAAGATACTGTTTTTTCTGATATGGCTATTTTTAAAAACCAAAACATTTGCCCCGTCAAAAAAGTTTTCTGCCGGCTAAAATATTTTCCTCGCTCAGCTGTCTATCAGTAGTAGGTAATAGTAGGTAACATAAAAGTTGGATTGCATGAAAACATTATACTGTGCGCTTGGCGCGCTAATCGTGCTTTGGCTGGCAGGCAGCATTTACCGCCATATACGCAGGCGAGGCAAGATTATCCACGTAGCCGAAGGTCGCTGCACCGGCTGCAAGAAGTGCCTGAAGCGCTGCCGTCGTGAGGTTTTGGAGGCTGTGAAAGACGAAAAAGGCGTACATGTCGTCGTCAAAAATCCCGATAGCTGCACCGCCTGCGGCGATTGCGTGGACGCCTGTAAATTTAAGGCGCTTGAGCTGGCTGAAAAGAGTAAAGTAAGCTGACGAGCAGGCAGCTTTTTAATTTTGCTGCTGCTCTGCGTGTAAATTAAATTTTTTCACGTACATTTGCCCCTGCTTTCATGTACACCGGTTGACAGACCCTGACAAACCCTGATTAAATGCTCAAGAAAACAGGCGCAATATTCCTTTTTTTCGCTTTGGCTGCCACGCCGCTGCTGGCGCAGCTGGGGGGTGAAAGTACGTACAACTTTCTCAAGATAAACGCGTCGCCCAAGTCGGCGGCGCTGGCGGGGTCGTGCCTTACGCCGCTGCACAGCGACGTTGGCATGGCGCCGCACAACCCGGCGCTGCTCGATAGCAGCATGCACAACTCCTACGCGCTGACCTACCTTGCCTACCTTGCCGGAATTTCGCACAGCAGCCTTGCCGGCGCATGGCGCGCGGGCAGCATGGGTATGCTCGGCGCCAGCGTAGTGAGCCTCAACTACGGCTCGTTTGAGGCGCGGGACGAAGCCGGCGAAGAGTCCGGGCGCTTTAGCGCTAACGAGTTTGCTGTGGGGCTGCACTACTCGCGCAGCGTCTTCTCCTCTTTTTTCTCCTCCTCCTCCGTTAACCTTGCGGCAAGCCTCAACACCGTTATTTCGCAGCTGGAGCGGTACAGCTCCTACGGCGTAGCGCTCAACCTTGGAGCGCGCTACCGCAGCGCAGACAAGCTGCTGAACGCAACCCTATCGTTCAAGAATATCGGTATGCAGCTCAAGCCATACCGCGAGGGTAACCGCGAAAAGCTGCCGTTTGAAATTCAGCTGGGCGTTGCGAAAAAGCTCGAAAGAGCGCCTATAGGATTTTCTGCTACGCTCAACGACTTGCAGTCCTTCAGCGTATATAACAACACGCAGGAGCAGGACAACGTGCTCGACGGAAGCCAACAGGGCGAAAGCGTAGCGGCAAAAATCGGGAAGGAGTTCATGAGCCACCTGTCGCTGGGGGTAGAGGTGGCGCCGTCAAAGTATTTCTACGCTATGGCCGGCTACAGCTACAGGCGCAGCAACGAGCTTTCCATAGCGGAGGGCGGCGCCGGAACAGGCTTTTCGTTTGGGTTGGGCATACTTCTGAAGTACTTTGAGCTCACCTACGCGCGGGCAATCTACCACGCCGGAGGGGCAACAAACCACTTTGGAATTGTGCTGAAGTGAAAGAAAATGCGAACCGTAAAATTTTGAATTGAAGAAATCCGAAATCTAATGAAGAACATCATCATTGCCATCGACGGGTACTCATCGTGCGGAAAGAGCACGTTTGCCAAGGCCATAGCGGCGAAGCTGGGCTATACCTTTATTGATTCCGGCGCCATGTACCGCGCAGCAACGCTGTACGCCATGCGCCGCCAGCAGATAAACGCCGACGGAAGCGTGAAAAAGGAGGAGCTGACCGCAGCGCTGCCGCTCATCGACATCAAGCTTTTGCGCAGCGAGCAGCGCGGAGAGAATAGCGTTTTTTTGAACGGCGAAGACGTTACGGAGGAAATACGCTTAGCCGGCGTATCGAACAACGTGAGCCGCGTGAGCGAGCTGGCCCCGGTGCGCGAGCACATGGTTGCGCTGCAGCGCGCAATGGGGCAGGGCAAGGCAATCGTAATGGACGGGCGCGACATCGGAACGGTTGTTTTTCCACATGCCGAGCTCAAGATTTTTATGACGGCGTTGCCCGAAATTCGCGCGCAGCGCCGCTACAGGGAGCTGGTGGCAAAGGGGGTGAAGACTTCGCTTGGCGAGGTGGAGCGCAACATCCGGCAGCGCGACGCCATAGACGAAAACCGCGCGGTAAGCCCCCTCCGCAAAGCCGACGACGCCCTGCTGCTGGACAACAGCCACATGAGCGTAGATGAGCAGGTAGAGTGGGCGCTAAAGCTGGTTACTTCCATTCAACCTTAGTAGAGAGTGGGCGCTAAAGCTGGTTACTTCCATTCAACCTTAGCCGCCTTTGCTATTTTTTTTGGGATGTCGGTGTTATCTATCTTGCCGCGAAACAGATCGCTGCCCTCGCCAATGGCGTACACGGGTACCATAGTTCCGGTATGCCCAAAGGTGCTGTAGCCGCCGCCGCTCTTGGCGCTTACCATGCGCATGATGCTTTTTGTTACGGACTCCGTACTTTTCAGCGTACAGGGAGTATCGTCGCTTGCGGGGGGTACTTCGGCGCTTGCGGCGAACAGATTTCTCAGCGTTACTTCATCGTTGTAGGTGATGGTTATGCCCATGTTCGTCGTAAGCCACGACTTTAGCTCGCTGTACGAGGTGGCTTTTTCCAGCAGCAGGTTTAGCATTTCCTCCGAGGCTTTTTGCTTTTCCAGCCCTTGGATGCCAATGTTGCCGCCTTCGCCGGAGCCAACGCCCAGGCCGCCTGTTTCGTGGTCGGCCGTAACCACAATAAGCGTTTGCTTGGGGTATTTGCGGTAGAAATCGAGCGCAACCTTTACCGCATCCGACAGGTCTATTACCTCGCGCACCATGCTGCCCGCATCGTTGCTGTGCGAAGCCCAGTCTATCTTTCCGCCCTCCACCATGAGGAAAAATCCCTTGCCGCCTTGCAGCTTCTCTATGGCCAGCGTAGTGGTTTGCGCCAGCGTGTAGTCGTCGCTCGCCTTGTCTATGGCGTAGGGGTAGGCATTTTGCGGCTTGCTTTCGGGTTGCAGCAGCAGCAGCTTCGGCGCGGTGGACGATTGGCAGTCGGCTAAGCTGCGCACAACCGTGTAGCCGTTTTGCGCTATCAGGCCAAAAACGCTCTCCTGCTGCCCGTCCTTACCCAAAGGATTGAGAAAGCCTGCCCCCGAAAAGAAGTCGAATCCGCTCTTTGCCAAATCCTGCGCAACTTCGTAGTACATGCTGCGCGAAGGCTGGTGAGCGTAAAATGCGGCGGGCGTGGCGTGGTCTATGCTCACGCTGGTGCTTATGCCCACCTTGTAGCCTTTTTCTTTGAGCCGGCAGGCAATGCTGGTAAAGCTCTCCGTAGCGTCTTCGTTCATTCCGAGGCGGCCGTTGCGAGTTTTGCTTCCACACGCAAATGCTGTGCCCGAGGCGGCAGAGCAGGTAACCAAGCTGGAAGCCGAGTAGGTTGTGGCAAACCCCGTTGCGGGAAAGGTAGAGAAAGCCAGCGTTCCGGAGCCTGGTTTCTTAGCGCTCAGGGCAGCAAGGTAATCTTCGGTAAGCGTTACGGCGCCAAACCCCATGCCGTCGCCAACGAACAGGAATACATACTTTGCCTGCGAGTAGGCAAGCGCTGCGCTCAGCGCAAAAACGGTAAAAATAAAAATCTTTTTCATCTGCTGTATAGCTTATTGGTTTATAGCTTACCGCCGGTAGCAGCTGCGTATCCCCCAAATCACAAAGGATAGTACATTGCTTGCCCGGCAGGCGCACAAAGTTAGAAAAAAATCCAACAACCTCAATTTTTTTTCCATGCAGCGGTCAGCAGGGTACACAGATGACGCAGATTGAAAAGATGAGCACAGATAGAGAAAGAATTATCTGCGCAAATCCCGCAAATTTGTGTCATCTGTGTGCTTTTAGGGATAAAAAATAAATAATATATAAATGTTCCATGTCATCTTTGCATCCCAGCGGGATGCGTCGCTCGGTAGAAAACACGAATGGCGTCCCTCTTTGGCATCCCGTAGGGATGC
>JAISAC010000063.1 GCA_031266935.1 Prevotellaceae bacterium | reverse complement strand
GTTGCTGTACTCGCCAAACATCCCGGTGCACGCGCTCAGGTTTTCCGACCAGAGCCTTGGCATGTCCACAGCGTTGTCGAACCTTATGCGGTACACCGTGCTCACTATTTTGCCCTCCCTGTTGATGCTCGAGTAGCGCGTTTTGACGTAGTCGGCGTGAAAGTGCTCGTTTTGGACTATCCTCACCGCAGCCAGCAGCACGGTGTCGTAAAGCGCCGTGGTGTTTTTGAGCTTCACGGCAACGTGCCCCAGCGCCTTTCCTGCCGGTACAAACGACTGCGCCGGCAGCAGCTCGACATCGCGCCCCAGCGTGGCCGTGGAGAGCGAGTCGACAAAAATGAAGCTCACGGGGCGGTCAACGTCGGCAACGCTGCCCATGACCTTCACGCTTACGTACAGCGTTGTTTCCTGCTTCACCGGCTTGTCGTAGCCAAAGTGCAGAAACATCTCGTCCACCACGCTCGTTACAACGTTATCGGCGTAGGCGAAGTAAACCTGATCTTGCCCGCTGTACGCAGGCAGCTTTTCGTACTCGCACGAGGAGCAGGCGAGCGATGCGGCCATCGTAAATATCAGCTTTGCGGTATGCGTTTTCATGCGTAAAATAGCTTATGGTTGTTTTTTCTATTTTTCTATACTTCTGGCTAAATCTTTTTTTGAGGTGCTATGAAAATTTCATTTTGAGTCTTTCCCTCCTCCCTTCCACCGTCATTCCCGCGGCAACTTGAAACCTCATTTTTACCTAATTTTTCTTAACAAAACTACCTCAGTAGCAAATAATTACACGGATTTTTCCAACCTCATTACCTTATTTTTTCCGCAATCATTTTCATCGTTTTAATGAGGTAATGAGGTATTGCTACATATATTAATTCATTGCTACTGAGGTAGTTTTGTTAAGAAAAATTAGGTAAAAATGAGGTTTCCAGCCGCCCCACATTCTATTTGTATCCTAACTACCGAGTTGCAAATTATTTTCATAGCACCTCAAAAAAAGATTTAGCCATACTCATACTTCTATACTTCTCTTCTTCTATATATTCCTCTCACCCTCCGGAATGGGGATAACGTAAATGTTCCCCACCGGTATCTTACCGACGGCGTTGGCGTCGAATATTTCGTTGCTTTCCTTTCGCTTCAGGTAGAAGAATACCTGCCCCTCGCCGTAGAATTCCTTGTAGTACTCGGCCTCGAGCATTTCGTAAGTTCCGCTTACGGTGGCGGTGGTGGAGTCGGGCAGCGATTCGTACTGCGAGCCTCGGTTGAAGCGCACCTCGTTGAGCAGCGACATGGCGCCGACCGGATGCCCGCTCAGCAGCCGGTTTTCTATCACGATGTAGAACATTTCGCTCATCCTCATCAGGGGCTGGTAGTACTGTATGGGGTTGTTTTCGTTGGCGCGCGCAAAGCGCCCCAGCTTGTTCGATATGTACTGCCCCGTTCCCACCTTGCTTGGCTGCCACTGCTGTATCCTCACGTCCTCCCACAGCGTCAGGCTGCCGCCCGTATTGTCGAACCGGAAGATGTTGGCGAGCATTGACGAGGACATCGTGTAGGTTTGCCCGGGTCGGGTTCCGTAGATGTACTTTTCCCACGTGGCGTACAGGTCGAAGTTGTACACGCCGAATATCACCTCGGAGAAGAAGATGTAGTTGCGGTCGGCATCCACCCTCCTCTTGTCGGCCCAGCGGAATGGCTTCTTGTCGCCAAATGCGTTGTCTATGACGCTTTGCGCCACCAGCGCTGCCGCCTGCGCGTCGCCCTTAAACATGAGCGCCCTTGCCTGAAGCGCCAGCACGGCGTAGTAGTTCATGCGGTAGCTGCGCAGGTAGCGGTCGAATATTTCCTTCTCCGTAACGTTGTCGGTAGGCTTTACCTGCGTCAGGTCCAGCACGCCGTCCGTAATGATGGGGTCGTCCCGGAGCAGCTCCTTGGCCTGCTCAATGTCCCGCAGGAGCAGCGCAAAAAAGTCTTCGGGCGCCTGCGTTTCGTGGGGGATGACCTCGGCGGAGAGGTTGTAGGGGATACCGATACCCTGCGCCTTGGAGCCGAAAAGCCTGAACAGGTCGAGGTGCAAGAAAGCCCTCAGCCCGTATGCCTCGCCCAGCGCCATGCGCTGCTTGCCCTCGTGCAGCACGTCGGAGGCGCTCACCGCGCTGATGAAGCTGTTTATCCGGAATATGGCGCTGTACGCCTCGCTCCACACGCCGCTAAAGGGATTTTTCACCACGCTCTCCTCGTACTGGTACCTCGACATGTAGTTGAAGTAGGTAAAATCGCCGTTGTTCGTCAGATTTTCCTCGTAGTAGTAGTAATGCGCCAGCAGCTCGAGGGCGGTGATGGTCATAACGCTGCCGTACAGCTTTTCGGACGACAGCGTCCTGTAAAAGCCGTTGAGCACCGAGTTGATGCCCGCCTCGGTGGAGTACTGAATGTTGTCCAAGTTCTGGTCGGTTGGCTGCGCCCCGTCTAACCACTTGGTGCAGCCGGCAAGGATTGGCAAGGCCAGCAGCAGGATGTATAGCTTTATGCTTTTCATCTATTCAATTAATAATTAACAATTAATAATTAACAATTAACAATTTTAGCGCCCGCCACTCTCGCTTGCGCCCCGCCGTCATTCCGAGCGCAGCGAGGAACCGGAGCGCAGCGGAGTTCGACGAAGTCAATCTCCTCTTACCCTCCCACCGCACTTGGGTAGCCGCATAAGAGGAGATTCCTCGCTGCGCTCGGAATGACGGGCGCGCCTGCGGACGGCGGGTAGCCGCATAAGAGGAGATTGACTTCGTCGAACTCCGCTGCGCTCGGAATGACGGGCGCGCCTGCGGACGGGGTGAATCCCTCAAAACCTCGCCGATAAGTTCATGACCAGCGCCCGCTGAAACGGGTAGTCTATCCCCCGCTCTATCCGGATAGAGTTGAGGTTGAAAAAGTCGCTCATGGACAGGCTCAGGCTAAAGTCCTGCAGCAGCAGGAACCTGAGCCACCTGTCGCCCGTAAAGTTCCACGTGAGCTTTACCGATTCGCCCGTCAGGTAGCTGTCTTTCTGGATAAAGCGCGACGAAACGGGCGTAACCTCCTGCAGGCCTATCTTCTTGAACTCCGTAACATCGCCGGGCTGCTTCCAGCGGTCGTACAGCGCCCGCTTGTCCTGGTTGTAGATGATGTTGGCCGAGGATATATTCTCTACCTTGTTGAACAGCGCCGAGTTGTAGGCGTACGCCCCTAAGCGGTAGCGCAGGTTGAGGTTGAGCGTCAGCTTTCTGTACCGCACCGTAGCCCCCAAAATTCCCTCCAGCGTGGGGCGGGAGTTGGCCAGCACCACGCGGTCGTCGGCGTTGTAGAGGTAGGTTTGCTCTCCGTTCTTTGCCAAAAAGATTTCGCGCCCCGTTGACGGGTCTATTCCGAGCGACGGCACCGCCCAAATATCGGCGGGGCTTTGGCCGTCCGCGTAGTACTGGAGCGAATTTAGGGAGAGCTGCGAGTTCTCCTCCTGCTTGTAAGCCTCGTTCAGGTCGTTCAGGGCATCCTTAAACCCTCCGTAAACGCTTCGGTTGTGCGCTCCGGTAGCCCTGACGCTCAGCGTACCCTCCTCGATGTTGTTGATGAGGTTGTAGCTCACCTTAAACTCGTAGCCTTTGGTCTCCAAAAATCCCATGTTGACGGGGTAGTTTGCCGCCCCGGTGGAGAGGCGCTGGTTGAGCACGACTACCAAGGGCAAGGTCATGCTTCGGTAAACGTCAACCGATACCTTTAGCCGGTTGCCTATAACGCCAACGTCAGCTCCCCCCGAGAGCTTTTCGACTACCTGCCACTCCAAGTCGGGGTTGCCCACCCGCGAGAGGTAGGCCGACTGCCCAAAAACGTTGCTGCCAACGTGGTAGCTGTATATGGAGGAGGTTACCACGTTCAGGTTCTGGTTGCCGTTGGTGCCGTACGTTCCTCTGAACTTGAGCTCGTCGAGCCACTCCCACGGCTTGGCAAAAGGCTCGCGATGAACATTCCACCCCGCGCCGACAGACCAAAACGGCTGAAACTTCTTGTTTGACCCAAAGCTGGTAGAGCCTTCCGTGTTGTAGCTCAAGTCGAACAGGTAGCGGTAGTCGTAGTTGTAGTTGAAAGCGCCTATAAAGCTCACGTTCCGGCTGATTCGCTCGGAGTACACGGGGCGCTGGTAAGGCTCGTAGGAAAAAGCATTTGACGGCGACCCTACAGAGCCTGCCGGAAACCCGACGGCCACAAGCGTTTCGCTCCTGGTAGTTGACTCGTCTATGGCAGCCCGGGCCTGCGCGGTTATGTTGTGGCCGCCAATGGACTTGAGGTAGCTCACCGACACGTTTGCCTTGTACGACCACAGCGAGATGGCGCCGCTGGTATATTTGCCCTTTTGGTCGTAGTTGATGTTGTCGAACGAGCTGTGCTGCGGGTCAAGAAAGCTCACGTTGCTGGTGGTTACGCTGCTCAAGCTCAGGTTGCCCTTGAGGTGCCAGCTCTTGCTAACCATCCAGTCCAAGGAGGTATTGTTGGTCATGTTGAGAATTTTGGAGGCGCTGCTCGAGTTTAGCGAAGCGTTGTACAGCGGGTTTACGGCAGCCGACGTGCCCTCGTAGTCGAGGTACTTCGGGATGCTGCCATCTTCGGCTGTTTTGGCGTAGTAGGGGTTGGCGTTGACAAAAGCAGAAAACGACCCCCAGGCGCCGTCCCCGCCGTTGACGCCCGATACGGAGGCGCTGTTTTGGATGCTCAAGTCCTGAATACCCCTGTACACCAGCTTTATGTTGCCGCCGTAGGTGCTGCGGGACGACCCCTTCATCACGCCCTCGTTGTTCTTGTAGTTTACGCCTGCGTTGAACAGCAGCGCCTTGTCGCCGCCCGAAATGTTGACGGAGTGGTTGTTGGTAATGCCCACCCGCACAGGTTCGCTTAGCCAGTAGGTATCTACCCCCGACTGCACCAGCGCCAGGCGCTCGTAGTAGCGACGCTGCGACACTCCGTCGTGTTGGATGCCAAGCAGCGGGATGGAGGGGTCTTCGCTGTCGTTGCCGGTGCTGTAGTTGTACCTGCCGGCAAGGCGCTCAAACTCGAGCTTCTCGGCGGCGTTCATCATGTTGTAAGCGTCTAAGTTGGGAACAGCAACCTGAAAATCGCCGCCGTAGGTAATGAATATCCTTCCCTCCTTCGGCTTAATGGTTTCGATCACGATAACCCCGTTGGAGCCTTTGGCCCCAAAAATGGCGGTAGAGCCGGCATCCTTGAGGATGGTAACAGACTCCACCCTGTTTATATCCAAATCGTTTATTTCCTGAAGCGTAGATTCGAACCCGTCGAGAATAAACAAGGGCTGGTTGGCGGCAGCGGCAGCCTCGTCCTGCACGGTGGTGATGCTCATGGTGGTTTGCCCCCGTATCTCAATATTTGCCATGACGTTGGGGTTAGACCCGCTAATGTTGTTGTCCAAAATTGCAAACCCCGGGTCGAGCGACCTCAAGCTCTGTATGACGTTGGTGTTGCCGATAGATTTCAGCTCCTCGCTGGAGACGGTTGAGTACGCGCCCGTAAACCCGAGCTTGTTGCGCTGGATGATGCCGGACTCAACCACCACCGCCTCCAGCGAAACGGCGTCCACCTCCAGCAGCACGTTCAGGGTAGCGTCGCCCTTTCGCGCAGTGTGCTTGTAGGTGGTGTAGCCCATCATCGAAAATTCGATTACGCTCCCTTCCTTTGCCTGAATGGAAAATTTTCCTTCTTTGTCGGTGAACGTACCCGTAGCCGAGGCCGTAATGCGCACTGCAACGCCGGCCACAGGCGCCCTCGACTCGGCATCCTTCACCGTTCCGGTAATAGCCTGCGCCGCCGATTGCGCCGGCGCTGCAAGCGTAAAGAATAGCATGGCAAAAATGGCAATATACCTCATAGGAATTTTGAATTTTGAATTCTGAATTTTGAATTAGGAATACCGCTCGCCGTTGAGACCTCACCCCCTTTCATTCCTTTTTTTTGCGCCGTCATTTCGAGCGCAGCGAGAAATCCCCTCTCTTCCTCAGCGCCCCAAGTACGGTGGCCGCATTTGTGTCGTCATTTCGAGCGCAGCGAGAAATCTCCTCTTCCTCAGCGCCCAAGTGCGGTGGCTGCATTTGCGTCGTCATTTCGAGCGCAGCGAGAAATCCCCCTCTTCCTCAGCGCCCAAGTGCGGTGGCTGCATTTGCGTCGTCATTTCGAGCGCAGCGAGAAATCTCCTCTTCCTCAGCGCCCCAAGTGCGGTGGCCGCATTTGCGCCGTCATTTCGAGCGCAGCGAGAAATCTCCTCTTCCTCAGCGCCCAAGTGCGGTGGCCGCATTTGCGCCGTCATTTCGAGCGCAGCGAGAAATCCCCCTCTTCCTCAGCGCCCAAGTGCGATGGCTGCATTTGCGCCGTCATTTCGAGCGCAGCGAGAAATCTCCTCTTCCTCAGCGCCCAAGTGCGGTGGCCGCATTTGCGTCGTCATTTCGAGCGCAGCGAGAAATCCCCTCTTCCTCAGCGCCCCAAGTGCGGTGGCCGCATTGGTGGAGATTCCTCTCTGCGTTCGGAATGACGGCGCGGGCGGCGGCGATCCTAACGCCGGAGGCGTTCCCCGTGAATAACCCCCAGCTTCAGCTGGGGGTAGGGTCGGCATCTCTGCCTCTCAACCCCGTAGGGGTTGCCCCACGTGTGCCGTGTATGTTTCCCCCCGAACTCACGGGCAACCCCTACAGGGTTGCCCGTAGCGCCCTCATCTTCGCACCCCCAGATAAATCTGGGGGTTATACACGGGGAACGCCTCCGGCGTTGGGAGCAGGCGACCGCCTTTTCACACAGCCTCCAAAGGAGAGAGTAGCCGGTACACGAGAGTAGCTGCGGCGGCGCTGCTCCCCTCTCCTTCGGAGAGGGGCCGGGGGTGAGGTCTCTATAAATTTTTCCCCTCCAAATTTTCCCTACTCTCGGGTGCATTTCAAATTGTCGCTTTAAATAATCCCGTAGGGATTATTCGCTCGGTAGAAAACACGAATGGCATCCCTCTTTGGCATTCCATAGGGATGCATCCCTACGGGATGCCGACAACCACCGGAACGTTGCTTTTTCTACCGAGCGATTCATTCCTACGGAATGAGCAAAAGCGACAATTTGAAATGCACCCCTACTCCTTATCTCACTAACGGTTTTTTCAGCGTACGCACCTCACGCCATAGCCCATAGCCTTGTACTGAGCTTCAATATTTGCGTGGCTTGATCCATTAAAGCCCAGAAAGTAAGCGGAAATACCGCTGTCGTCGTCTTCTTCAGCCGACCAGTAGTATCCGCCCGGGTACGCGGTGCCCGGTAGGCTTCCTATCGTTCCTATACTATTGCTGTAGCCTCCCAGCCTTCCTCCCCAGTTTCCGTCGGCTGTGCTGGAAAGAAAACCGGTGGGTTTGTACCCGTGCATATCAATCACCTTGTCAAAGTCGTCCTTTGTCGGTACGCGCCATCCGTTGGGGCAGAGGGTGGCGGCGTTTTCCTGCACGTAAACCCCACTGTACAGGAAGTAGCCGCCGTCGGGATTGTTCCGGCAATCGGCTTGAGGGGCGGCGGCGGTACCTCCGCTGAAGCTTGTTTTGTTGCAGGCGGGAATGTTGATGTGGTCGCTCCACGTTTGCCGGACGGTTCCATCGGCGCTTGTTATTGTCCACTGCGTGGGTGAGGCAGCGTGGGTGGGCGCGGCAATGACTTCCGCCTCCTGCGTAAGGGTAACGCTACGGCTTGGCACATCCGCCGCCGTAAAGGTAATAGTGGCGACACGTGGCTCTTCGGTATCGTTTGCTGTTACTTCTACCGTCACCGTATCGTTGTCGTTGCCGGAGGGGGGCGCAACCGTACACCATGCGGTGGCGGCGGCATCGTCCACGGTAGCCGTCCACGCTACGTTGGCGGTTACGACAACAGCGTAGCTGCCGGCAATACCGGCGGCAGCAATGGCAGTTTTATCTACAGACAAGGCCGGAACAAATGCCTCCTGCGTAAGGGTTACGCTACGGCTTAATTCACCTGCCGTAAAGGTGATGGTGGCGGTGCGCGGCGCTAAGTCGGTGCTTGCCGCTACTTCTACCATCACCGTATTGCTGAAGGGGGAGGTGGGGAAGGCAATAGTGCACCATATAGCGGCAGCATCGTCCACAGCGGCTGTCCACGCTACGTTGGCGGTTACGGTAACAGCGTAGCTGCCTGCGGCGTTGGCGGCAGCAATGGCGGTTTTATCTACCGACAGGGTGGGGACAAATGCCGCCTGCGTAAGGGTAACGCTACGGATCATCGTATCTGCCGTAAAGGTAATGGTGGCGGTGCGCGGCGCTAAGTCGGTGCTTGCCGCTACGCTCACTGCCACGGTATCGTTGCCGGAGGCGGAGGTGGGCGATAGCGTGCACCATGTAGCAGCATCGTCGTCCACAGCGGCTGTCCACGCTACGTTGGCGGTTACGGCAACAGCGTAGCTGCCGGCGGCGTTGTCGGCAGCAATATCGGTTTTATCTACCGACAGGGTGGGGACAAATGCCGCCTGCGTAAGGGTGACGCTACGGCTCATCGTATCTGCCGTAAAGGTAATGGTGGCGGTGCGCGGCGCTAAGTCGGCGGTTGCCGCTACGTTCACTGCTACCGTGTCGTTACCGTTGCCGGAGGTGGAGGCAACCGTGCACCATGCAGCGGCGGCAGCGTCCACAGCGGCCGTCCACGCTACGTTGGCGGTTACGGCAACAGCGTAGCTGCCGGCGGTAGAAAGCGCGGCAATGGTGGTTGGGGTTACCGACAGGACGGGCGCGTCTCCCTTGCCCGCGTTGTTGTTGTCGTCGTTGTTGACATCTTTGTCTTTTTCACAGGAGTTAGCCACAGCCAGCGTAAGTAAGCCAACGAGCAGCGGAGATAAAAATTTTCTCATAATAAACGATTTTTTAAATTAACAATTAATAATTAATAATTAACAATTAGGAATACTATTTCGTCGTTGAGACCTCACCCCCGGCCCCTCTCCGAAGGAGAGGGGAGCCGGTACACGAGGGTAGCTGTGGCGGCGCTGCTCCCCTCTCTTTCGGAAGCTATATGAAAAGGCGACCGTTCGTCGCTCTTAACGCCGGAGGCGTTCCCCGTGCCTCACCCCCAGCTAAAGCTGGGGGTGAGGTCGGTGTCTCTGCCTCTCAACCCCGTAGGGGTTGCCCCACGTGTCGTGTATGTTTTTTCCCTCTGGGTTCACGGGCAACCCTTACAGGGTTGTCCACAGCGCCCTCATCTTCGCACCCCCAGATAAATCTGGGGGTTATTTACGGGGAACACCTCCGGCGTTAAGACCACCGCCTTTTTTCATACAGCCTCCGAAGAAGAGAGGGGCCGGTACACGAGGGTAGCTGCGGCGGCGCTGCTCCCCTCTCCTTCGGAGAGGGGCCGGGGGCGAGGTCTCTATCTTTCAAAATTCAGAACTCAAAATTCTCCCCTTTCCCCCTACAATCAGCCTTTTCGCTACCGATGTGCGTCCGGAGAGGTGCTGCCTGCGCATAATGTAGATTCCGGTAACGGCCGGCGTTCTCACCTCTTGCCCCTGCAGGGTGTAGTACTGTGCAGCTACCACAGGGTCGTTGGGGTCAACCTCGTCAACGCCGGTGGCGGCGGGAAGCGCAATAACAATGGTTGCGTTGGCGGTTACCGAGCTTATCCTCGACGAGTACGTGTTGGCTTCGCCCGTGCCAAGCGTGGTAACGTCGCCAACGCCTCCTCCCAGCAGGCTTACCTGCGGCTCGTAGCCGGCAGGTACGGTAAACTCCACGCTAAACTGTTGGCCAATTCTTGCCTCCCGCACCGTATCGGTCGAGGGCTGGCCATCGGAGGTAAGGAGCGTAACCCGCCCGTCCTTGCGGATGGTGATGTAGCGTATGCCGTTATCTGCCGTGATGCGGATGCTGTCGGCGGCGGTAATGTAGCTGACGGTAGCCTCATATTCACCGCCGGACAAGCTGAAGTTGACAGCGCTGCCGTCGCCTCGGGTAAGCACAATGGGAGCAAGGTAGCCGCTTGCCAGCGTCACGCGCACCGTGAGCGAGCCGCCGTGGTTAACTACGTGGGGATTTTCGTCGGTGGGCGCGGTAATGGTAACGCCCTCGGCAATCAGAACAATGTTATGCTGCCGGATGGCGGCTTCTATGCTCAGGTAAATGCTGGCAGATACCTGCGGCACGGTGAAGGTATATGTACCTTCGGAGTAGGCAAGCCATTCATCTTTTTCGACTCCGTTGACTTCTACCAAAACATCGTACCCTTCGGCAGCGGTGAAGGTAAGCGTAAACGAAGAATCTTTCGCCACCCTGTACGCAGCCCCTCCCGCAAGCGCAGGCGAGGTTACCGTAACAGCGCTCGGCCTGGCTACGCTCACCGTTACGCTGTCCGGCCTGTCTGCCGCTATGGTTATGGTAACGCCAGAGGTTACCTTCGGGAGCTGTATGGTATAGGTGCCGTCGGAGGCAGAATCGCCAAGCGTATAGGCGGGGTCGTTGCTCACGGTTGTCGTCAGGATGTAGCCTGCGTCCACCTTGAACGAAAGGCTGAACGAGGAATCGTTGGCTACGCGGTACGGGCTGCTGCCGCCGGCAGGCTCAACAACCGTAACGTGCCCGTTGGGCGTTTGCACCGCTACGTTAAAGCGGATAACGTCGGCCGACAAGCGGATGATGTCGTTGGCTCTTGCCCTATCTACCCTGAAAGTGTAGGTAACATCTTCCGTAAGGCTGGGAGCGCCGGTAAGCGTACCGTAACCTTCCACAGCAGGCTCGTAACCCTTCTTCACCTTAAAGGACAGCACAAGCGACGAGTCGTGCTTTACGATGTAGGTGGTATCGGCTGCGCTCGGAGAGGTGAGGGTAATAACGTCGCTTGCCTCGTTGACCACCGCAATCGGGTATTCCCGTGCGCCGAATATCAGCTTGGGCGTACGCCCCACAATGTCGCCCGTTGCGTTTTCGGTAGAGTAGAAATTGAGTATGCTAATAAGATTATCGGTATTCGGATTTACCCTGAACGAAAGTTGCTTGCTGCCTTCTGCAATAGCGCTTTTTATCTGCTCAATAATGGCGGGATCGTCTATGATAAACTCTACAGGATCGTTAGCCGGAATACCGGGACCGGGGCCTACATCCACAATGCTCATCGTATCCTTGAGTACTTTCGGTCGTCCGTCGTAGGTAAAGCTGTTATCCCACGGAGTCGTGCCATCCGTATTTTCGTCGCCGCCGTTGCTGTTGTTCGATACTTGCTGAAGCAAAAGCTTTACTGTGCTTTGTACCGATCCGTTGCTGTTTGTCAGCAATCTTAGCGTAACCCTCTCGAAGTTGCTTGTTTTAACGGCGTCGGCAACGTCAAACTTCAGGTAGGCATACGGCTGCTGGTCTGCCGGCTGTTTTCTAAGCAGTATTCCATTTACCGTAGCGCCGACATTTCCTGCACCGTCCACCTGAATATCGTACAAAACGGGAGCGGTGTTGTCCCTGAAAGCTACAATGTTCACCGTAATGTTGGACGCTACTGTGCCAAGAAATACGGTATCAACTCCATTCACGCCTTTCCTTACTTCCTTGTATGCGCTTCCCACTGCCACTCTAGGTGTATGGTATCCGTCGAGGGTTTTGAAGGTAAACCACGCATTGTCGAAGTAGCCCACTTTTGTGCCGCTTGCCATGCTCACATCTCTAATGCCTTCGCTGGAATTTATGGTCACTGTGGAGCGTATGGTATCAACGGCGAGGCGTATGATGGTAGGAGTTGCTATGCTGCTAAACGCTGCGGTGTAAATATCGCCGCCTATTGTGAGCGGAACGGTGTCGGACTTTGGAGCGCCGCTTGCGGTTACTATTGCCCTTACGTTGGTGTAGCCGGCGGCAACCTTAAAGGTGGCAACAAACGGCTCTATCGTTTTGTACGGATAGGTAATACCCTGCGGCGTTACAATGCTGATACCGCTATCTGATGTCAGGGTTACGCTCGGCGTTGCAGCGTTGCCTGCGCCAATATCGGCAGGTGCAAGCAAATCGGCAGTGGCCGTTACCGTTGTTACCAAAACAGCTTCAAACGGTTTCAGGTCTCCGCCAAGGGAGGTGGTTGCCGCGCCAAATGCGCCGGTTGCGCTGTTGTAGGGATAGTAATTTTGCGCACCGGTTATGCCTGCAACATTTTTCAGGGTGGCGTTAGCTACTAAGGCGTACTCGCCTGCTTTCAGCTCGGGAAGCGCTGCCGGGGTTGGGTTGCGCACGGAGGTAAAGGTTACCGTAACGCTTGCCCCCAGCGATGCCGGGAACTTAATGAGGTAGCCCTTGCCGGCCTCTATGGTGTAGGCTGCCCCAAACATGTTGCTCTCGCCGCTGTAGCTTTTCAGCTCGTAGCCGGTAACGCTAACGGAGGCTACCGTAAACGGAAATCCGATGGCGTAAGCTTTTCCGGTCTCGAACGTTTTTACCAGCCGAATAGCGCCGTTGGTTACCGGAGTTGAGGCCGTCCACTGCCCTGCGCTTCCGGCTCCCGCTTCAAATATCACATCGCCGTGGGTTGCCGTGTAGGCGGTGCTTAGCTCCGCGCCGGCGGCAACGACGATAGGTGCAGCGTACTCGTAAGCGCCGGCGTCGTATCCGCTACCCACGGGGCGGCTTCTGTTCACAATATCGTAATTTACGTTAGCCGCCGCCGCGCCTGCGTCTATGGCAGCCGACCCCGCCGTAAGCGACCAGTCGGCGTTAATTCTGTCGGCATCGCCCGCCTCATACCCGACAGCGGTGCTCGGAGATTTAAAGTTAATGTAGTTCTTCCCTACCTCACTTCCGGTATTTGCCTCTTCAACGGTTATGTTGTTTCCTACGGTAAGGGCTGAATTGTCGGCCACATCTGTGCCCACCTGCAGCGCCGGGCCAAAGGCGCAATTTTTGATAGCCACAACGCTATCTACTGTACCTTTCCCCAGAGAAAGTATGGAGTGGCTACCCACGCCGTTTTCGGTATCCTCGTTGTTCCAAAAAATGCTGTTGGTAATAGCGAGCGAATCGATGCTGTTGGCGTAAATCCCGCCACCGCCCCCATCTCCGGCAACGTTGTTGGCAAAGGTTGTGTTCGTAACTTGCAGGTCAATCCTCTGCGCGGAGATGCCGCCGCCCGCCTTGCCGCTGCTGTTGTTGGCAATAACGCAGTTGCGAATGACAATATTTTTTGTTGAGCCTGCTTTAGGCTCTACCACTATTCCGCCTCCTCTCTGGGCGGCATAGTTGTTGATAATCTCCGTATTCTCTATGAGCACGGTTGGGTTGACAACATTAGTTGTGCTGTTAGAAGTGCCTATAGCAATACCGCCGCCATAGCCGGAATTTGCCCTGTTTCCTACAATCTTGCTGTTCCTGATAATGACGGAGTCGTTGGGAGTATCGTTGACGGTACCCAAAGTAGTAAGATAAATGCCACCGCCGCCGTAGTTGCCGGTTCCGTTGTTGATGCAGTCGCGGATAATAAAGTTATCAACTACCATATTTCTATACATATAAACACCGCCGTAGTAGATGCTTAAACTTCTCTGCACGGTAAACCCGCTCCACGTAGTTTGAGTCTTAAAGTTGGCGTTTCCCTGCAAAACTGCAGTACGGGCTACGCTGTCGCCGTCCAAAACGGTCAGCTTGGCGTCCAAGTTCCTTTGGCTTTTGTCGGTTTCGGTGCCTGCAAATCCGCCGTAAACGTTCACGCCGGATTTCCATTGTAAGGTGGCCGAAGGCTTATAGAGGCCCTGCTTTACCCAGACCTCGTCGGTTGCGTCGGCCGTTGCAGCGTCAATGGCGGACTTGATGTTGTCGTAGGCATTCTCCCAGCTCTTGCCGTTCTTGACGCCGGCGCCGGTGGGGGTTACGTAGTACGTTGCCGCTTGCAGGTTGGTGCTTAAAAGCGTTGCGGCAAACATCAGCATACCTGCTGCGTATAATCTGTTCTTAAAGGAATTTTTTTTCATGGTACAATAATTTTTTAGTGAGTTAATGGTTTAGTGAGTTAATGGTTTCAATTATTTAATGGGTGGCCGGGTGGCCGCATTTTGGAGCGTGCAAGCGTAAGGATAGCGCTGCTCCGGCGAAAAAAAATGAGCAGCCATAATATTTGGCTGCTCATCATCATAAAAAAGCGGGAGTATATTGCAAAAATCGAAAAAATTACAGGTAGCGCATAAGGCCGCGCTACGTAACTCATTGAGCACTGTGTGTGTGTGTGTGTGTGTGTGTGTGTGTGTGTGTGTGTGTGTGTGTGTGTGTGTTGTGCGCCCACACGTTCAAGCGATGGCCTGCACGTGCTATGGCAAATGGTGGTGCTGTATTTATAGTAGCTGTATTTATAGTAAATGTATGCGGCATAATCAGCTTGCTCTTAGTTCTTAATTCTATACTTCTATTGTTCCTTTGTTCTATTGTTCCTTTGTTCCATAATTCCATAATTTATTTGTGCAAATATAATAATTTTATTCTTTTTACGTCAATTTGATTTGTTAAAAGCGTATTTTTTTAGGAATTTACTGCAAATTATACTCAAAATCACCATATTCCATTTCATTATTTTTATTCTTGCAGCGGCTAATTGTCCTAAACCGAAGCCAAAAAAACGGGTGCATTTCAAATTGTCGCGATGTGCTACCCCCCTCCCCTCTCTCTACCTCGCGCCGTCATTCCGAGCGCAGCGAGGAACCGGAGCGAAGTAGCACTCAATATTCTCTGCAAAGATAGGCAATTGGAGAGCTGCTGCAATACCATATTCAGGGTATATTCTGAAGGGGCTTCAGGAGGGGAAGCAACCTCACGTTAGCGCCGTCATTCCTCGCTGCGCGCGGAATGACGGGGGCGAGGTAGCGCAGCGTGACAATTTGAAATGCACCCGTGTCCTCTGTGCGCTAAAGCTCAGCGGAATTGTAAATCAGGAATTGGCGGAGAGATGCTTTGCCGCCTCCGCTGCGGCCTTCAGCATAGGCTCAATGCTCACCTCGCTGCCGGTGGCGCGCTGCATCCACAGCTGCGGGGCAAGCCGCCCCATGCGGTAGATGCGCGCTACTTCGCCGGCAAAATTTTTGCCGCGCAGGTGCTCCTCCAGCTGAAACTCAATGAGGTGCCCCATTGGGTAGTTGGGCAGGTAGAGCGGGTAGTCTATCATGTGCGAGTATATGGCAAGTATGGGCGAATCGGCCATGCCCAGCACCGGCGCGTAGTAGGCATTCCAAACCTCGCGGGCAATGCGCAGCACGCTCTCCTTGAGCTGGGCAGGCGTTGCGGCAGGATTTGCGTACATCCACTCCCACGCGGCTACGTCAACCAGCGACACGCCCATGATTTCGTAGCATCCCCAAAAAATATCCAGCGCTTCCAGGTGCTTCCTGTCCGGATTTTTTTCGCTTATGCCCAGCAAGTCCAAGTCGCGCTTCTGGAAAACAAACGCCAGCGCCTCGGTAAAGGCGGTGCTGGGCACGCCGTTCATCACGTAGTGCTCCACGTCGTGCAGGCTGATGGTTTGCTCTACGTTATGCCCAAATTCGTGCACGGCAATGTTGTAGCCCTTGTAGTCCATGCCGCCCGCCGCAACGCGCGTGCGGAGGTGCGCCTTGTCGTCCTTCATCATAGCGCCCCACGCATGCCCGGCGCCGCGGGAGGCATCCACCTCAACCTTGCCGCAAATGCGCAGCGCGTCGGCGGCAGAGAAGCCCAAGCGGCGCAAAATATCGGGTAGCCCCCGCTCAAAATCGGCCGCCGCAGGGTAGCGCTTCGCCGTTTGCGCGCTCAGCTGCTCCTCCGAGATTCCGCTACGCGCCTTAAAGCCGTCGTACCATATATCAAACGGCTCCAGCGGCCGCCCAAGGCGCTGCGCTATCAGCCTGGCAACCTCCGCCACCTGCCCCGACGATATAAAGCGGACGTACATATCCTTTACCTCCTCCTTCGAGAGCTCCATAGCGCCGTCAAAAGCGCGCCGGATGTAGGTAGGCAGCTGCGGCGTGTAGGCATCCTCGGCGCGCTGCGCCCCGAAGTTGCGGAGAAAAACCTCGTAGCGCGTATCCGGTTCGGGCGTAGCGCTAACCTCTTTCCCTTCCTCAAAAACCTTGTTGCTGAACGGGTTCCACTGTAGGCTTCGGTTGTTGATAACCTTAGCCGGAATTTGCTGCTCAACAATGCGCTGCATCACGGCGTAGATCATGCGCTGCTTTTCAAGCCCGCGCAGCGCGTCGGCGTAGCTTGCCTTCAGCTCGTCGCGCAAGCCCCAGTGCGAGATGAGCAGCATGTCGGCGGGAAACAGCGCCTGGCCGGCATCGCTGCGCAGCGCTCCCATGGCGATGTTGTAGCTCGATATGTAGGCTTCGGCGGCGGCATTTGCCTTTGACGCTGCGAGCTTCAGCTCGGCAGGAACGCGCGAGGCGAACACGTCCCCCATACGCGCATACCCCCACTGCAACGCCGACCATCCCCCACCCTGCTGCTGCTTTTCGCTCAAGCTGTACGACGGGAAGTTGATGATGACCGTAAACGCTACCTTTGAGGCAAACATATCTTCGCAGAAGTGCGCCGCGACGTCGTATCCCGCCATCTCCAAATCAATTTTTGCAGGCTCGTCGCCAGCCTCGTCGCGAGGTTGCTTCAGCTTAAGGTCAAGCATGTTGAAGTGCCCCCAAACGATTTCGAGCTTGGCCGACAGCTTGTCAAACAGCGCCCGCCGCCCGGCTTCATCATGCACGTATTCGCTTACGCAAAAATCAACAAAATTTTCTGCGCTGCCATCGCCCGTGCGCCACAACGCCGCTGCCTGCGCAACGCCTTTGGCAGCGCGCGCTACATCAAGGTTGCCGTAGCGCGCCTTGAGCGAATCAACGGCCTGCGCTGCCGCACGAGGATTACTGTTTATCATAGCTGCGTCATCATTTGCTACCGGGCTGCTGCACAACAACAACGATACGGCAGCAACGGTAAGGAGAATAAAATTTACCTGCTTCATGGCTCAAGCATTAAAAGTTAAAGTTGGGCAAATGTAGCACTTTTATTTTTAACCCGGCTATGTCAACCCCATAAATCTAATTAAGGCTATCGGCAACCGGTTGACAGTGTAACCGTAAAATTCCCGCACGGCGTGGCCTCCGCTTCTTACCGCTCTGCCGGCGGCTGCGCTGCACGTATCATCTTATTTTTTTATCTTTACTAAAAAAAAAATATCATGAATTTGCGATACGCTATCCTTCTTTTTCTTTTGCTGAGCTGCCGCTACGCGCAGGCTCAGTATGTTTCGCAGGGCGCCGACCCTGCCAATGCTACATGGAGCCACATCCGGACGCCGCACTTCGACGTTATTTTTCCCGACAGCACCCGCAGCCAGGGTGAGCGCTTTAGCCGCCTGCTGGAGAAGGTTTACCTTCCGGTGTCGACAAGCTTGGGCTTCAGGCCGCGCAAGGTACCGGTAATTTTGCACCCCTACAATCTGCAACCCAACGGCATGGTGGTGTGGGCGCCAAGCCGCATGGAAATTATCGCCACGGCGGCCACCAGCGGCTACGCCCAGCCATGGCTCGAGCAGCTGGCGCTGCACGAGTATCGGCACGTGGTGCAAACGGACATGATGAACCGCGGATTTACCCGTGCGCTCTACTACCTGATGGGCGAGCAGGCAGTGGCTCTTCCCTCGTTGCTCGTCAGGCGGTGGCTGTTTGAAGGCGACGCCGTAAGCAGCGAAACGGCAATGTCGTACAGCGGAAGAGGGCGCTTGCCGACATTTAGCATGGGCTTACGCGCCATCGTGCTCGACAACAAAAAGTATTCTTACGACAAGCTCCTGCTCGGGTCGTTCAAAGACCACATCCCCAACCACTACGAGTATGGCTACCAAATGACGGCGTACGGACGGTACCGGTATGGCGCCGACTTATGGGGAAAGGTATTTAGGTTCACCGGAAGCTACCCCTTCCTGATTTTTCCGCAGTCTATCGCCAGCAGAAAGTACACGGGGAAATGGTCAAAAGGTTTTCACAACGAGGCAATGCTGTTTTTGGACAGCCTGTGGCAGCAGGAGCGGCCGCAAAACCCCGACAGGCCTGCGCAGCTGGTGAGCAAAGCAACGTCAAGGGCTGACCGCTACGCTAGCTGGAACAACCCGGTAGCGCTGAACGACGGAACGTTTCTGGCAAAAAAAACAACGCTATCGCGAACCCCAATGCTGATGAAAGTTGACAGCGCCGGCAAGGCAACAAAAGTTGCCATGCTGGGCAGCGTCAACAGCAAGATGGCTGGGAACAGCGGCATGGCGTACTGGACAGAACTTTCGCCGGATATTCGTTGGCAGCAAAGATCCTACTCGGAGCTATGGCGCTACGATACGCAAACAAACAGGGTAACGCGGTTGACGCGCAAAACCGCCTACTTTACGCCCACCGTGAGCAGCTCCGGAGAGATGGCGGTGAGCGAAAAATACGTGTCGGGAGAGCAGGCTGTCATTTTGCTGGACAGCGCTTTCCAAAAATCCGAAGAATTGTTTCGCTTCCACCCGAACAAAAGCATAGAAAGCATAAACGACCTTGCATGGGTCAACCGGCAGGCAATAGCTGTGCTCTACACCGCTTCGAAAGGCATGGGCATAGGGCTTGTGAACGTACAGGAGAAAAAAATGGAGCCGCTCCTGCCGTGCTCCTATACCGATATTTCCGGACTGTCGGTGCAGGACGGGCAGGTTTTGTTCAGCTCCGGCTACGACGGCGTCAACAACATTTACGCGCTGGATGTGCAAAGCAGGAGCGTACGCAAGCTCACCAACGTCGCCTACGGCGCCTTTGAGCCGCTGCTGATGGACGGCAAAAATAAGCTTATTTTTGCCGATTACACATCCAACGGCTACCGCATTGCCTCAATGCCTTCCGACAGCCTGCTATGGGAAAAAACGGCCTTTAACGCCCCGTTCAAGCATCTGCTCGCCGAAACGTTGACCCGGCAGGAGCACTTCCGCATAGATACTGCCACCCTCGACACCGCGCCGCTAAAAGTAGAAAAGTACAGCAAGGCTGCGCACCTGTTCAGAATTCACAGCTGGATGCCAATGGCATATTCGTCAAGCGATGCTATGCGTGGCGATTTTTCTACCACGGCAGTAGGCATTACGCTGCTTTCGCAAAACAATTTAAGCACCGCCGTTACCTCGCTTGGCTACAAGTACGACAGAGGCTTCAACTCGGTGAACGCCTCCATTGCCTACACCGGCTGGTATCCGGTGGTGGAGGTGAGCGGCAGCTACGGAGCACGCTACATTACTTACGCCAGCATAGGCAACAGCAGCAGCATAAGCAACAACATCGCCACGCCGCAGCAGCTGTACGGCGAAATGAACGTAGCCGTATCCGTACCGCTTAGCGCAAGCAAGGGAAACATTGTGCAAGCATTCACCCCATACGTTCAGCTGCAGCTGAGCAACGACAAAATACGCTTTGCCGACGGCCGCTCATACGCATCTTCGCTTACTACCAACGCCGGATTTTCGGCGGACCTGTCCACCCAAATGGCGCTGCGCGACATCAACCCGCGCTGGAGGCTGAACTTCAGCGCCAACCTGCAGAGCGTACCCGCTGCACGGCAGGCTTACCAAAAAGTGAGCCTCAGCGCGCTGGCGTACACGCCGGGCGTTGTCGCCAACCACAGCATAAGGGTGTATGGAGGGTATGAGTGGCAGCGCTCGCCGCTTATGTTTGCCACCCGCATGGCGATACCGCACGGCTTTGTGCTGGGGAATATTGCCGCGCCGTCAATAGCAAGCTACTCGGCAAGCTACGCTTTACCCGTTTGCTACCCCGACATCAGCGTGGGGCCGCTGGCTTACGTAAAGCGTATTCGGGCAAATTTTTTTATAGGCAGGATGGACGTTTACGTAGAAAAGCAATGGACTGCAAGCTTTGTTGGCGCGGGATACGAGGCGATAGCTGATTTTCACCCGCTGCGCCTGCCGATAGTGGTAAGCGCCGGCTGGCGGCAAACAGCTACCAGAACTTTTTCGGCATTTCGCTATTCTCCGGCAACCATTCCCGTTGAGTTTTTGCTACGCTTCAGCTACTATTAGCTCAATTAATCACGTGCCTTGAGCCGCCGCCGTAAATGCTCTCCACCTGTTTGCCGTACTCGAACACCGTAATAAATGCGTCGGTGTAGCCCAGCCCGATAAATAAGCGAAGATGCCGGCGAGCCTCGCTGAGGCTGTGGAACGAGCCGTAGATAAACCGCGTAGCCACGCCCGTGCCGCTGTTGCGCTTGGTATACTGCAGGTCAAATTGCGGGTAAGTCCGGCGCAGCCTGGTGAAGTATTCCCAATCGGTTTCTATCCAGTTGGCCAAAATCTGTATGCAGTACTCGCGCGGTAAATTCTTTTTCTTGAGAGCTGGTATTGCGGCGCGGTCAATCACCACCTGCGCGCTCTGAGAATCCTGATGTTTCACTGCCATCTCTATAGCCATTTCTTCTTCCTGCAAAAAAACGGTGGACAGTATCCTGATAGGGTCGGTAGAGTGGTAGCCTTCTTTGAATCCGGAAACCGTGTAGCGGGAATCTTTTTGGAGCAAAAAGACGACCTTACCGTCGCTGCCGCACTCCTTGCACTCTGAGGTTCTGGTGGCGTCGTGCGTAGCGCAGATTTTGACATTCGACAGCGGCTGCCGCGTACTCTTATCTACTACCCTGCTCGTAAGCGTTATGCGCGGAACCTCCACTACCTGCTGCTGTACAGCAGGCGCTTTAGCGACAGTATCTACAGCAGCAGGCGCTTTAGCGACAGTATCTGCAGCAGCAGGCGCCTCGGCAATGGCAACAACAGCAGCGCTGCTTTCGTCCTTCACAACATTTTCTGCAACATCAGCAACGAGAACGTTGTCGTAGTAGCTGCTGTTGTCCGTAGAATCTGCTGCACCGTTGCTGCTGCTGTCGCTATCCTCCGGTACAAACGTTGTATCGGGTTGGACAACGGGAGCAGGCGGCAAGTCTGCCCCGCGCAGCACAAACATGTATATATCGTCGCCTCCCTGGCCGCCGGGACGGTTCGACGAAAAGTAGCCTACCACGTCTGCCCGGCCAAAAGCGTTGGCGTTGAACGTGTCAAAGACAAACGAAAAGTCGTCGGCGCTGCTGTTGACAGGAGCGCCCATATTCTTTGGCGTTGCCCACGCGTCGTTGTCTTTTTGGGTGAAGAAAATATCCAACCCGCCCATGCCGGGATGCCCGTCGGATGAGAAGTAGAGCGCTCCCTCGGCGTTTGTGGCGGGGAACACCTCGTTGCCCACCGTGTTGACGGAGGCGCCCATGTTGACGGGAGGGCTCCAGCGGTCGTCCGCTTCCTGCTTTTCGCAGTACCACAAATCCATCCCGCCAAGCCCGCCGGGCATGTCGGAAACAAAGTACAGCGTTTGCCCGTCGTGGCTCAGGCAGGGGTGCATCACGGAGTATTTTTCGGGGTCGTTGTACTCAAACGGTACGGGTTCGCCCCATCCGTAGTCGCTACGGCTTACCGCGTATATGCCAAGATTTCCTGTCTCTACGCGCACTTTCTCTCGCCCTATTTTGGCGGTCGACCGTACGCTCTTTGCGCCTGTGCGGGTGTAGTACAAAAGCCTCGTGTCGTTTGCAGCCATGCTAAACGCAGAGGCTGCGCTTCCGTTGCTAACCTGCGAGTGCAAAAGGTTCATGCCGGCGGCAGCCATGCTAAACGGCCCCACCTGCGTACCGGTTTTGTTGATAGCGGGCGGAAGCATTCTGGAGAGCTCCCACGTCAGGGTAGAGTCCTCCACAGCGCTGGCGGCGGCAAAGGCTCTTGAGAAGGATGCCCCTCGCTGGCGGCCATTGGCGCAGTTGGGCTGCTCTACAGGGCGGTCGGAGCTGAACAGCATCTCCTGCGACGAGGTGACCATAGCGCCCCACTCGGAGTAGCAGGTGTTGATGTCGCTGAGGTTGGTTATAGCATACCGCGTGGGCCTTTTTTCCCACCGCTCGGCGGTGTTGCACGTGGTAACAAGCCGCTGCACCCGGTCGGCGTACGAGGCCTCGGCTTTTTGAGCCTCTCTGGCCTTTTGCTTTGCCTGGGCGTAATTGCCGTTCCGCAGCAGCACCTCCGCGTATTCGTAGAGCGCCTGAGCCTGTTCGGATTTTTGGACAAGCATTTCATAGGCGCTTTCCGCCTGCTCAAAGTCGCCAAGCGCCTTGTAGCACTGCGCCATGCCTTGCAACGATATAGCGGCTACTTCCGGCTTCCGGTGCGCTTTTTCCTTCTCGTACAGCCGGATAGCGCCAAGGTAATCGCCGCGCATCTCAAGCTCGTGCGCCTTGACCTGCAGGCGTGTTTCCGATAGCGCCATCGCCGGTAAGGTTAATGCAAAGCTTGCAATACCAACGAATAAAAACCTGTATAGCTTGCAATAATTCATATTACTACAGTGATAATTCAATTCTTCAACTCCCAACTTTCCTATAACTTCAAGCCAATTTACCTACAATAAACCATTTTGCAAAATTCATCCGCATCGCGGGTGCATTTCAAATTGTCGCTTTAAATAATCCCTACGGGATTATTCGCTCGGTAGAAAACACGAATGGCGTCCCTTTTTGGCATCCCGTAGGGTGGGGTGTCAAAAATGTGATATTCGCATAAAATATTTTCGCTCTATTTTTGTGCCGTTAGTCATCTTCTACCGACATGCCATCCCTACGGGATTTACCGACGTCAACCAACATGCGATTTGCTACCGACATGCCATCCCTACGGGATTTACCGACGTCAACCAACATGCGATTTGCTACCGACATGCCATCCCTA
>JAISAC010000017.1 GCA_031266935.1 Prevotellaceae bacterium | reverse complement strand
GGCCATACACAAAGCCCTGCGTAATGTCGAACACCACGCCGTTTTGGAATGTGCCGTGCACCTGCACCCACCACGGGTCGCTGTAGCTCCACATCCGGACGCCCTGCGCGTGGTAGGTGTCATAATCGCTGTCGGCATACCAGCGGGCGACGTCCACGTAGTGCATGCCGCAATCGTGGAAGCACGGGCCTTCCGGCCCGTGTCCCTCCTGCGGCATGTGTCCGGGCGTCATGTGGGCAATCCGAATGATAGCCAACTCGCCAATCTCTCCCGAGCGGATAAAATCAATCATCATTTTATGGTACCACGCATTGCGGTTAAACATGTTCACGGCCACCATCCTGTCGGATTTTGCCACAGCTTCAACCACCTCCCACTCCGTTTTGATGTCGCCGGCAATCGGTTTTTCCGCCAGCACATGCTTGCCTGCCTTCAGCGCCTTGTACAGCTGCGTGGGGCGCGAATCTGCCAAAGCAAATAACCCGACGACATCTATCGTCGGGTTTGCAAATATTTTATCTTCGTCATCGATAATTTCGGCGTGGGGCGCTATTACCTCGGCTGCTTTTCCGGCTGCAATGCCGGTATCGCATATATAAGCCAACTCCCACAGCGGATTTTTTAAGAGCTCCCTGCCGTACAGCTGCCCCATGCGCCCAAATCCGATAACTCCAATTTTAAGTTTTTCCTTGCGCTCCACTTAGTCTAACAATTTTATACGGATATTACGGAACCAAATGTCGTTGCCGTGGTCTTGCAATCCGAAGAAGCCTTCGTGATCCTTGCCGCCGCAGCTATTCAGCAGCTCAAATGCCAGCGGCCATGCTTTTTCGCTAAATTTGCTGGCCTGCAGCATTTCCGTCCATTTGGGTGTCCACAAGTGGTACTCCAGCACATTCTCGCCATTTTGTGCATGTACCACCGTGCCTTGATAAACCATCACTTTTGCCACGTTCCACTCGTCAAAAGGATTTGCATTTTGCGGTACCGCCGGAATCATATCGTACAGCGAAGCGGCCTGCCGGTTGTTGTCTTTGCCTAACTTGGCGTCGGGATGGTTTTCGTTGTCTAACAATTGAAATTCGGGCGCCGAGATATAAATCGGCTCTATCACCTGTTTTCCGTCTTTATCTTTCGTTGCCACTTCCTGCGCCAGGTAAAGGATTCCGGAGTTTCCACCCTTAGCAATTTTCCATTCCAGCTGTAGCTCAAAGTTTTTAAACTTGTGGTTGAAAATAAGGTCGCCCCCGTCGGCCTCCTGCGCTTCGCCGCCGCCGGAGCCGTTGAATTTGATGCAGCCATCTTCAATCACCCACTTGCCCGGCACGTTGTCTTTTCCGTAGCCGCGCCAGCCGTTGAAAGTTTGCCCGTCGAAGAGTACGATGTAGCCATCGCTATCGACAGGAAATGTGGAGAGGTCAACTGCCGGTTTGTCCAATACGGTGTAAACCGGCTTTGTTGTGCCGCCGCTGCAAGCAGCAAACACGCCCGCAGCAATAATGCAGCTCTGTAGTAAAATACTTTTTTTCATGATTGTTTTTGAATTGTTAATTGTTAATTATTAATTGTTAATTGTTAATTAATTTGGCATGGCCGGTAATTGCCATCCATCGCGATACGTATGCTTAATCATTTCGTTAGCGAATGCTACTGCATTTTGCGGCTCGGTTTCGGTCGGATTCCATGTTGGGTGTCCGTCTTTGATGCTGAACCCGTCGCTGATTTTCATTTTTATTGTTTCGCTGGGGCTAATGTTGGTGAACTGCATATTTACGCCGTCCCAATGCAGCTCCTTGTTCAAGGCTTGCAGGCGAACGGCCATCACGCCCATCACCACCATTTCGTTGAACGGGCCTGCTTCGCTAAACGGAGAAGCTGTTTCTACGCGGCCGGCGGCATCTTCCTTGCAGGCGCGCACCCAGTCCATTTCGTGGCTTTCCGTTACCTCGCGCAGCACTTCCGGCGATTTGGGCGTACGGCCCGACAGCAGCCACGGGTCTGCGCCGTAGCAGTTACAAATCAAGGTGTCCTTCGTGCCGTGGAAAATCACCAATCCGCCGCCGTCTCCCATCAGCTGCTTGCCTTCGGGGAAGCCAGCCGGACGGTCGGGCATCATGCCGCCGTCGTACCAATGTACCACCACTTCGGGCATGCCCACCTTCGGCAGGTTTTCGCGGGCGGGGAACGTCAGCTTGACGTGCTGCGCCTGCGGTGCGCAATCTTTCAGCAGCTGGGTAGAAGAGCCCTCCACCTTGGTCGGATAGCCCAACTTTAGCGCCTTGAATACCGGATGCAGGATGTGGCAAGCCATGTCGCCCAGCGCGCCGGTGCCGTAAAGCCACCATCCACGCCAGTTCCACGGGTGATAAATAGCGTTGTAGGGGCGCACTTCGGCCGGGCCGGAGAACAAATCCCAATTCAGGGTAGAAGGAATTTTGTCCGGTTTAGCAGGCGTTTCCAATCCTTGTGGCCAAATGGGTCGGTCGGTGGCGGCTTCAACTTTCACGATTTCGCCGATTTCGCCGCTCCAAATCCATGCGCAAGTTTGACGTACACCCGCCCACGAAGCGCCCTGGTTACCCATCTGGGTAGCCACCTTGTGCTTGGCGGCCAGCTTGGTGAGCAGGCGTGATTCATACACCGTGTGCGTCAGCGGTTTTTCCAGATACACATGCTTGCCCAGCGTCATTGCTTCGGAAGCAATAATAGCATGGGTGTGGTCGGCCGTAGCCACCACTACCGCGTCGGCTTCCTTGCCGAGCGCTTCGAACATTTTCCGGTAGTCGTAGTATTTTTTCGCATTCGGGTAGCGCTTGAATGTGCCGTCGGCATACTTCCAGTCCACATCGCAAAGCCCGATGATATTTTGGCTGTCGATAGCTTTCAGCACGCCGGAACCGCGTCCGCCGATGCCTACGCCCAAAATATTCAGCTTATCGCTGGGCGCAACGTGTCCGGCGCTTTTACCCAATACGGTATTAGGCACAATGGTAGGTGCAACGGCCAATCCGAGAGCAGCTACAGCGCCTGTTTGAAGGAATTCCCTCCTTGAAATGTTTGGTGCCATTTATAAATGCATTTTTTTTTGTTAGCAATAAAAAACTATTAGGCCACAAATATATAAATTAAACGGCAAAACAGAAAATTTGCTGGAAAAAAGATATGCGTTTTTTGGTAGAAATCACGAAATAAAACACTATTTTTGCAGCCTGATTTTAACTGAAACAAAGCAGCATTTATGGAACTTACGCTCAAGGAAGGATTGCAATACATTGCAGATAAGATTGTTACCGAAGAAGATACGGCTTCAAAATACGGCTCCGGGCTGGTAGCGGTATTTGCCACGCCCGCCATGGTTGGCCTCATGGAAAATGCCGCCATGAACGCCGTGCTGCCGCACCTGCCTCAAGGCTACGGCACGGTGGGTACCTCCATTTGCGTTGCGCACAGCAAAGCTACGCCTGTTGGCATGAAGGTTTGGGGCGTTGCTACCCTGGTAAAGGTTGATGGCAAGCGGCTGCAGTTTGAGGTTGCGGCAAGGGATGAGCAGGGCGAGATAGGGCGCGGTACGCATGAACGCTGCGTAGTTGATGTGGAGAAATTTGTGGGTAGAGTTTACGGGAAAATTTAGGAGTTTAGAGATATGATGAAGAAGTTGTTCGAGTGGTACCGACAAAGCGTTCAGTTCGTAACCTACGACATTTGGCACATGGGCAAAACGCGCGTCAACGCTCGCGATGTTCTGCTTATCAAGCTGCTCAAGGTCATATTCATTTCCGTACGGGGCTTTTTTGTTGATAAAATATCGCTACGCGCTTCTGCCCTTACGTTCTACACGCTCATTGCCGTTGTTCCGGTGCTGGCCATGCTCCTTGGCATTGCCAAAGGGTTTGGGCTGGACGAATACATGGTAAACCTGCTGCACACGCGCTTTTCCGAACAAAAAGAGCTGCTGACGCTTCTGCTCAACTTTTCCGAATCTATGCTTCTTACGCGGGCGGGTAGCAGCATAGTTGCAGGCATCAGCGTGCTGTTCCTGCTGTGGGCAATACTGAACTTGCTCAACAACATTGAGGTTTCGTTCAACTACATTTGGCAGGTTAAGCGCGCCCGCCCGTGGTCGCGCAAGGTTGCCGACTACCTTTCGATTATGCTCATTGCGCCCATATTTCTCATCATATCGAGCTCCATTACGGTGGTGATGCACGCGCGCGTTATTTCGTTCGCAACAGAGGCTGGCATTTACCCCTACGTTGCGCCGATAGTCAAGTTGGGATTCAAATCGCTGAGCTACGTGCTGCTGTGGTTAGTGTTCACCTTTGTATACGTGGCCATGCCCTACACCAAGGTCAAAGTAGCGCCGGCGCTCATAGCCGGCATCATTTCGGGGACGCTGTTTCACCTTGTTCAAAACTTTTACATCTACTCGCAGGTCATGGTATCGAAGTACAGCGCCATATACGGCAGCTTTGCCGCCATCCCGCTGTTTTTGCTGTGGGCGCAGGCCAGCTGGTTTATCCTGCTGTTTGGGGCGGAGCTGTCGTTTGCCGCGCAAAACGTGCAGCACTACGAGTACGGCGTCAGCACGCAGAACCTGAGCATACGCGAGCGCAAGCTCCTTTCGCTGCTCATTGGGCAGGTCGTTGTCAAGAATTTTGCCCTCGGCAGCAAGCCAATGGGTTCGTCGGAAATTGCGGCAACGCTCAACATCTCCATGCGCATAACGCGCGATATTCTGTTTAACCTCGTGCAGTGCGGCATTGTTAGCGAAGTCGTAACCGACGACCCCAAGGTAAACACCTACCAGCCGGCTATGGATATACACGCCATCACCGTAGGCTACGTGCTCGACAGCGTCGAAGCGCGAGGCGAGCAGTACGCCGATGGCGAAGATACCGTTGAGCGTCAGCATTTTTCGCGCCTGCTTTCGCAAATTTCGCTCCACGCAAGCGCGCACGAGGGAAAAGTAAAAATTATGGAGATATAACAGTATGATGCGCAAATTCGAGCCGCCATTCTTTAGGGAGGATAAGTATAAGGTGCACTCCTACCACACCGACAGCAGCCGGCGCCTTAGCCTCGTTGCCATGCTGCACTTTTTGCAGGAAACCGCCGGCAACCACGCAGCGGCCAACGGCCTTGGCTTCGATTCGCTTGGCGCGTCCAAGCTGTTTTGGGCGCTGTCGCGCCTCACGCTGAAGATAACCGTCTACCCTAAGTGGAGCGACGAGCTGCTGCTGCGCACGTGGTCTAAAGCGCCCGGTGCGCTCATGGCCCATCGCGATTTTGAGCTGCTCAGCGCGCAAGGCGAAACGGTAGCCGTAGCTTCCACGGCATGGCTTCTGGTTGACGTTGCCTCGCGGCGGCCGCAGCGCATTGAGCGCTTCGGCTCAAGCTTTCCGCACGTGCTCGACCGCCACGCTATACCCGAACTGCCGGCCAAGCTGCCCGCCGTAGCGGCATGTACAGCCACCGAGGCAAAAGAAATTGTGGCCAGCGACGTGGATATGAACGGACACGTAAACAACGCCTGCTACGTGCGCTGGGCGCTGGACGGCATGCCCCTGCACCGGCAGGGCGGCAAGGAGATAAAAATGCTGGAGGTGAACTTTCTGCACGAGTCACACGCCGGAGAGCGCTACGCCATCGCCACGCAGCTGGCAGACGAGGGCGTCACCTCCTGCAGCATTGTGCGCTGCGAGGACGGGCGGGAGCTGGCGAGGGTGAGGGTGGCCGAAGGCTGAGGCGGGCGCTTGGGGTGGCCATACGCTCGCTAAGGAATGACGAATAAACAAGATATAACAGTTAATAAAGTTGTCGTCCCCCTCGGCTACGCTCGGGGCAGGCTCTTCGGGGCTGCCCGGACAAGCGAGCATCCGTGCATCTCCGCTCCGTATGCTAAAGCATACGGTTAATAAAGTGTCGTCCCCCTCGGCTACGCTCGGGGCAGGCTCTGCGGGACTGCTCGTTGTAGA
>JAISAC010000145.1 GCA_031266935.1 Prevotellaceae bacterium | reverse complement strand
CACCACCACCGATTACTACCACGACTACAAAATAGTGAACGTAGCCAGCACAACGAAGCAAATTGAGGGGTTGGAGCTGGTTTTCATCGAGCTTCCCAAGTTTCACCCCACCAACCGCGCAGAGAAAAAGCTCTACGATTTATGGCTGATGTTCCTCACCCAAATCAAAGACGCTCAGCAAGATGTACCCTCTGAGCTGCTGAGCGAAACCGTAACGAAAGAGGCGGTGGAGCTCCTTGAGCAAAACTCCTACACCAAGGAAGAGCTCGCCGCGTACGACCACTACTGGGATACCGTCAGCACCGCCCGCACCGTGCAAGTTGATGCCAGAAAAGAAGGCGAAGCTGAAGGCCTGGAGAAAGGCGAGGCTATCGGCCTGGAGAAAGGCGAGGCTATCGGCCTGGAGAAAGGCAGGGAAGAAGCATTTGTAGAGATAGTTCTCGCCGGAAGCCGTGACGGACTTTTACCGGAGCAGCTGCAAGCTATAACAGGGTTCAGCAGGGAGAAGATAGAAAAAATTCTTGCCGATGGCAAGCAGCAGCAATGAAAAAAGTTGATGCGTAAAGTTTCTTCTCCGAAAATGAGAATCCCTAAAGATTAGGGCTAAGGAAATGGTGTCTGTCTATACAGCCGTATTTTTCAGTTTTTGTTACCTATACTTCGCGTGGCGTGGTTTTGTGCAATGCCCCGTCAGGGCATTCACATCAATAGAACAGAAAAGCAACCAGCCCGCTTTATTGCTCGCAGGGCATTCATCTTTTAACCATTAATCCTCTAACGAGGAAGCAAAGCGGAGTTCGGCGCAGCCCATTTTGGGATAAGCAGCTTATGAGATGCTTCACGCTTTCGTTAAGCTGCCGCCAATGCTGCTGCGGCGGGCACCGGTAGCCGAGGCAAGGGTGTTGACCTCGTTTACGGCGTAGAGCGCTCCAAGAAAGGCAAATATCAGCGCCTCCTTAAAGTTAACAATTGTCGCCTCGGGGACAACAACCCTGCACGAAATGTTAGCGGCTATGCGCTGCACAAGGAAAGCGTTGAACGCCCCGCCGCCGGTAACGAGCAGCGTACCCCCCTGCCTGCTCGGTACGCTCTGCGCTATCTGCATGGCGATATGCTCGCACAGGGTGCGCAGCTTGTCGTGAACGCTAACGCCGTGCGCCGCCATTTTTTCCGAAAAAACCTCCTCTACCCATTCGCGCCCCAGCGACTTTGCCCCGCGCTGCGCGTAGAAGTCAAGCGCGTTGAGCTCATCCAGCAGCGGGCTGCTCACCTTTCCCTGCGCGGCGAGCGCACCATCTCTATCGTACGGCTCTCCCAGCAGCCGGCTCTGCGCGTTGAGCACAACGTTGCAGGGGCAAACGTCAAAGGCTGTGCGCTGCCCGCCTTGCTCAAACGAGATGTTGGCAAACCCGCCCAGGTTGAGGCAGCTGTCGTAGCCCGAAAAGAGCAGCCTGTCGCCAATGGGAACAAGCGGCGCTCCCTGTCCGCCAAGGGCTACATCGAGGCTGCGAAAGTCGGAAATGACGGGAACGCCGGCAGCAGCGGCCAGCGCCGCGCCGTCGCCCAGCTGAAAGGTAACGCCGCGCTGAGGCTGATGAAATATGGTGTGCCCGTGCGAGGCTACGTAGTCGGCCCTAACGCTTTTGCCGCGCAGGAAGCCTGCCGCCTGCTCGCCCAAAAACCGCCCGTAGTCCTTGTGCAGCGCTACAAAATCGAAGGCGTTGAGCGTATGCGCCAGCTGCAGCTTTTGCGCCCACGAAGAGCTGTACGGAAGCGTTTGCGATGCCAGCATATCAAAGCGCCAGCAGCCGCTGCTATCCTTATCGAAAGTAGCAAGGCAGAGGTCTAACCCGTCGAGCGAAGTGCCCGACATAAGGCCGAGTATGCGAAGCGGAAGGCGTTGCACGTTACGTTCGGATTTCAAAATTCCACTTCATCGCTTAGCTCCCAAAAAAGTGCCGACCCAATCTACTATCTTGAGGTACCATTTGGGTAGCGTTACGCGCTGGTCGGTGGTCGCTTTGTAGCTGAAAAATATGGCCAGCGGCAGCGTTACCATTGTTGACATCCAGATGGCAACGTGCGGCTCCCACTCGCTGTTTTTTGCCAGCTTCTCAAACGAAAATGAAACGATGTAGTATAGCATAAATACAAGCAGCGAAATAAGAAAGGGCGTACCAAATCCGCCTTTGCGAATGATAGCCCCCAGCGGCGCGCCTATCAGGGCGAAGATGATGCAGGAAAGAGGAACCGTAAATTTAAGATGCCACTCGATGTTGTGCAAGTCCAGCTCACGGTTGGTGAACTGCATGTCGGAAGCTTGAGAAACGAAGCTGCTTTGCGCCTGCTTTGCCAGCACCAGCGCCTTGTTGGCAACTTGCAGCTGCTGCTCAACGTCGCAGGCGGCCAGAATGGAGTCGGCGGCAAGCCGGCGGGGCTTACCGCTGCTGCCAAAGTCGGACACGCCAAGCCTGAAGCTGGTTGACCTGAAAAAGTTTTGCGCATGCAGCAGCGTACGGCTACTGCGCTCGCGCTGCAGCGAATCGGAGATGACAGAAAGCTGGTGCAGGTTGAGCATTTTTGAGCGATTTTTGAAGAGGGCGTCATCGGTGCGCTCAAATCCGTAGCCTGTCAGCTCAAATATCATTTCCTCCATCGAAAAATTGTTGACGCGAAACGGGTACTTGCGCTCCCCTGCGCTCTCCTTCAGCTCGTCGTACGAGCACCCGTTGTACAGGGTCAGCACCAGGTATTTTTGGTTGGACGTAATGCGTATGTAGCCCGAGTCGGCAATGGTGAGCGAGCGGTTGCCGTTGTTGCCGGAGTGGTCGTAAATCATGATGTCGCACAGCAGGCCGGTTTTTTCGTCCTTGTCCTTTACGCGGATGATGTAATCGTTGATGCCGTCGTAAAACACGCCCTCCTTGATTTGCAGCTCGGGGCGCTGCTGCTTCACGTCGAACAACAGCGCGGTTGCCTTGAGGTTAAAGTAGGGGAGCAGGTTGTTGGAAAACAGAAATCCGCCCACCGCCAGCAGGCAGGCAGCCACCATAAGCGGCGCAAGGATACGCGGCAGAGAAATCCCCGCCGATTTGAGCGCCAGCAGCTCGTTGTGCTCGCCCAAATTCCCTATCGCCATGATGGACGACAGGAGCGTAGCCAGCGGCAGCGCCATCATAAATAAGTTGCCGCTGTAGTAAAAAATGAGCTCCAGAATTACGCTCCACTCCAGCCCTTTTCCCACCAGCTCGTCGATCCACATCCACAAAAATTGCAGAATGAGGACAAACATGGTCATGAAGAACGTAAGCACAAAAGGCCCTATAAAAGAGCGCAGCACAAGCATATGTATTTTTCTCACGCCTGTAGTTACAATGTAGTTACAAAATTATTTCCTGTTTCAGGCCGTAAAGATAACCTTATTTACTCAAAGTTTTCTACGATGATTAATAATTTTTTTATCGTCCCCCCTTGCTGTAAAATAAAAAATGCTTATCTTTGCACCTCGTTTTCATGGCATCACGGCCCCGTAGCTCAACTGAATAGAGCATCTGACTACGGATCAGAAGGTTACAGGTTTGAATCCTGTCGGGGTCACAAGGCAAGCAGTACGCTCAACGCTAAGAAAGTAAGCGGGATGTAGCAAAAACATCCCGCTTATTTTATGCCCAAAATTTGGGTTATTTCTTTTTTTGAGGCGCTACAGCACCGCACACGACGTAAAATGCTGTAGGCGTGTCCCAAAAACAGGCAACACTTCCAGTGTTTCCTCCCGCACATTTTTTGCTCGCATTAATAGCGCCTCAAAAAAAGAATTAGCCAAAAAAAATGATTGGCGGTAGCGCAAAAAAGTCCATCGGCATACTGTAGGGTACTCCTAAAAACTCTTTTTTTTGTCAAAATGTGCAATAATAATTTGACAACCAAACAAATATCATTATCTTTATAGTAAAAGGTGCTTTATGCTGCTGTTCAGCAGCATACTCGAAGATAGGCTGAGCAAATTTTCCAAGCGCGCTAATTTATTCTGTTTTGGCATCTAACGTATTGATTATGCGTTTTGTATGCAATGTTCTCAAGTTAAAAATTTTTAATGATTAAAGAAATGAAAAAAGCTGTTTTTATAATAAGTGTTATTGCTGTTTTAGCATCAGGCTTGGATTCCTGTAAATCCAAAGGTGAACCAAATGCGCAGGACAAGCTGGTTATTGCCGTTGACCCGACTCATAATGCGACGAGTTGCCTGGATTGGGACGGTTCTTATACGGGAACTATTCCATGTGCGGATTGTCCGGGTATCAGCGTTAAGATTACGTTGAATCTTGATGAAACTTATCAATTATGCTATCAATACCTCGAACGAGGCGATAGCGCATATTCCGCTTCGGGAAAGTTTATATGGGACGACGCCGGAAGTATGATTACTTTGGACTGCAAAGACTGGTCCCCTTACTACCTGGTCGGCGAGAACAGGTTGATTCAGCTGGATATGGAAGGTAAACCGATTACCGGCGAACTTGCCGATATGTATGAATTGGAGAAAAGCACAGATTGAGCAAGGGGTAGTGAGATTAATGCACATCGCTACCCTCTCTCTCTTTGTTACCGAACGGCAACGTTGAGCTGCGTAGCGGCTCAACGCTTGCCGTTATTTCCTTATTTGGGATCAAGGTAGTGTGCCATTGGCTGTATTGTTTTTTGTGATGCGGCAAAATTACGCTATTTTGGGGAAATTTCAAAAAATACGAAACAGAATTTATAAATGCGGCTACTCGTTTTCGCTGCGCACCGTCAGCCTGCACACCAGGGGGTAGTGGTCGGAGCAGGTGAGGTTGGGGCAATAGCAGGCGCCGGCGCTGAAGCGGCTGCTGTAAAGTATATAGTCTATTCGGAATGAGGGTATGATGCTCACGAAAGTGGACATGAGGCCGCGCCCGGCTTCTATAAACCCGTCGCAGAGGTTGCCGCGCATAGTGTGGTAGGTGTACGATATGGGGGTATCGTTGAAGTCGCCGCACACCACCACCGCGTAAGGCGACCGGCGCATGTGCTGCGACAATGCGTCAACCTGCTGCGCGCGGATCAGAAAGGCACTCTTGAGCTTGTCCAAAGCGCTGCGCAAAACGCGGCTATGGTCTTTCTTGTTGTCGTACCAAAAGCGCTCGTCCTGCAGCAGATCCCTCTCCCTGTCGCCAAACCGGACGGATTGCAAATGAACGTTATATACCCGCACCGTATCGCCCGCGTTCAGGACAATATCGGTAAAAATGGCCGTGTTGACGGTGTTGGAAAACGCAACGCTGCCCTTATTTACAATGGGAAACCGGCTAAAGGTGGCAATGCCAAAGCGCCTGTTCCGGCGAATTGTGCTGTAATGCGCGTAGTAGTAGGGCAAGCCCGGCAGCCGGCGGGCAAACTGCTGCTCGCTCTGCACCTCGCTGTGCGTGTAGAACTCCTGCAGGCAGGCAACATCAAACTTTTCGTGATTTATAAAGCCGGCCACCTGCGCATAGGTGGAGACGTCGCTGTAAGAACTTTTAAGCCCAAATAAGTTAACGTTGTAGCTCAGCAGCTTGAGCTGCGGTTGGGTGAGCTTCGATTGAGCAGGTGCGCTTTTTTTGCCTGCCGACAGGTTCACCAGCATTTGCACAAAGCCCAGGTTGATGAGTATAACCGCCAGCGGAAGCAGCAGCAGCAGCCACTTGCGAAAGATAATCCACAGCAGCAAAAAGGCAAGGTTGAGCAGCAGCAGCGGCGTAAACAGCAGCCCGAAAAACGGCAAAAACCACACCCGCTCGGGGCTTACGTAAACCGACAGACGCGACAAAACAAGCCCTGCCGCCGACAGCACAGTGAGGCACAACAGTATGGTGTAAACAAAGCGACGCATGAAAAATTACAACTTTTCAGATTTAAGCCATGAGCCGACCTTTTGCAAGCGTTTGCCGCACCTCTGCGTTGGATTGGGAGAGGCTTTTGCCGTGCAAAATGTGCATAAATCAAAAAAAACCAGCCGCTTGCAGGATTTGCAGGCGGCTGAATTTTCTTGGTGGGAGCTGAGGGGCTCGAACCCCCGACCCTCTGCTTGTAAGGCAGATGCTCTAAACCAGCTGAGCTAAGCTCCCAAATGTTGCACATCGTTGCTTATAAAACGTTGCTTAAAAACGGAGAGCAAAGGTAGCACATTTCTTCTTTCGCTCCAAATATTTTGGGTAAAATTTTTTCATCTTCTCCACCCTTTTTCCATATTGCATTCATTTTCACGAAGATAAAATGCACGATGCCTGCTGAGCTATTCGCTCTGCGCAGCCGACGCCGTCAATAGCGGAGGAGGTGATGCCTCCGGCGTAGCCTGCGCCTTCGCCGCAGGGGTAGAGGTTGGCTATCCGGACGTGCTGCATGGTCTGCGGGTCGCGAGGTATGCGCACAGGCGACGAGGTGCGCGATTCGACGGCCAGCAGCATGGCTTCATCGGTGAGGTAGCCGCGCATTTTTTTGCCAAACTCCAAAAACGCCCTACGAAGCGAACGGCTGACAAATTCGGGTAAAAGCGCGTGCAGCGGCGCCGAGGTTACGCCCGGTATGTAGGAGGTTTTGCCGAGCGACGATGACGCCCTGCCGCCCACAAAGTCGGTTAGCCGCTGCGCCGGCGCGGTTTGCGTGGCGCCGCCCGCAGCAAACATAGCTTGCTCTACCTCCTGCCGGAAGCGCAAACCTGCAAGCGCCCCAAATTTTTCGTACCCTGCATAGTCGGCAAGGTTTACCTGCGCAACGACGCCTGCGTTGGCGTAGGGCGAGCTGCGGCGGGAGTTGGACATGCCGTTCACCACCAGCTCGCCGGGAGCCGTGGCCGACGGCACCACCATGCCGCCCGGGCACATGCAAAACGAAAATACCCCCCGCCCCTGCACCTGCGCCACCAGGCTGTAGGCGGCAGCCGGCAAAAGCGGCGAGTAGCCCTTGCCGTGGTACTGTATTTCGTTGATAAGCGCCTGAGGGTGCTCCACGCGTACGCCCAGGGCAAAAGGTTTAGCCTCAAGCGCCAACTTTTGCTCATCAAGCATCTCGTACACATCACCGGCAGAGTGGCCGGTGGCCAGCACCACCGCTATTCCTTCATAGCGCACTCCGCGCTCGTCAGCTACTCCGACGGCAGCGCCATTCTTTACGATAATGCCGGTAATGCGCGTATCAAAGCGGTATTCGCCACCGCAGCGGCAAATGGTTTGGCGGATGTTGGCAGCTATGCCCGGCAGCTTGTCTGTCCCAACGTGCGGGTGCGCCTCCACCAGGATATCGGGGTTGGCGCCGTGCTGCACCAGCTGCTGCAAAACATGCGCAACGTTGCCGCGCTTGCCGGAGCGGGTGTAAAGCTTGCCGTCGGAGTAGGCTCCGGCGCCGCCTTCGCCAAAGCACCAGCTGGAGTTGGGATTAACAATGTGCTCGCGCGTGAGCTTGGCGATATCGCGCTTGCGCTCCTTCACGCTTTTGCCGCGCTCCAGAATTACCGGCCTCAACCCTTTTTCGAGCAGCTTTAGCGCGGCAAAAAGCCCGGCGGGGCCTGCACCGACAATGATTACAGGCGGCCTGCCCGCTACGTTGCGGTAGTCGAAGCGTGCAGGCGCGTCGAGGGGTTGCTCGCCATGCCGGTAAACGTTGAGCTTTAGCTGTAGCAGCGCCTTTCCCCGCCGCGCGTCAACCGAGCGGCGCACGAGCTGTATGGCTCCCACGTCGCCTGCTGCAAGGCGTGAGGCCTGCACCGCTGCCTGCCGGAGGCAATCCGGATTGGCGGCGGCTTCCGGCGAAATGGTTATGTCAACGGTGCAGGGCATACAATTTTTTCTTTCATGATTTTGCGCTATGCCACCTTGCTATTTTTCCCCTTAGCCGGCGGAAGGTTTGCAGCGGCGTAGAGCAGAATGGCGGCGTAGCAAGGCAGCAAAATCCAGTACGCCTGCCGGTAGCCAACAGCATCTGCAAGGTAGCCGTAGGCAAGCGGCAGCAGAGCGCCTCCCGCCACGCCGGTAGCAAGAATAGCCGCGCCAAGCTTAGCATATTTCCCCATTTTCTTCATGGACAACGAAAAAACGGATGGCCACACCAGCGACCCGGATAGCCCGAGCAGCGCAACAAAGGCAACGGATAGCCATCCGGTAGCGTTGACGGCGGCAACAGAGAAGATAACGCCCAGAGCAGCGCAGGCGGCAAGCGCGCGCTCCATGCAAATATACTTAGGCACAACAAAAGCGCCCAGCAGGCAGCCCAAAAGCGCGGCAAAAAGCCAGCAGGCCGGAAGCGCTTTGGCCACCTCAAAGCTCATGCCAACAGCTTTGCCGTAAAGCGATATGCTGCCAACGCTGATAACCTCCGCCCCCACGTACAGAAAGAGCGTCGGCAGCCCAAGCCAAAATCGCGGGAGGCGAAGGGTGGCGACGTCCGGCGTATCTTTTTCCTGCTCGGTGCGCTTTTCTCCAGCGCTGAGGCTGGGGAGCGGCAAAGATTTGACCACAAAGGCTGCCGCCGCCAGCATCAGCGCAATGGTAAGGTAGGGAAAAACAGCCTTGTGCGCCAGCGTGTCGAGCTCGGCGGCGCGCGACACGCCCTCCGTTATCCGAATACTCGCCTCAAAGCTGTCTATCTTGTAAAACAGGATGCCGCCCACCGCCAGCGTACCGGCTACGCCGGCAACACGGCTGCAAATATTCGTAACGCTGCGGCAGCTTGGTGCGCTCTCGGCCGCGCCCAGCGCGGCTGCGTACGGGCCGGCGGCGGCTTGCAGCAGCCCAAGCCCGGCGCCGGACGCCAGCAAGCCCAGCAGGAACAGCGGGTAGGTGCGCAGCAGGGCGGCGGGTACAAAAATGAGCGCCCCTGCCGACATTGCCATTAGCCCCATCGCCATACCGCTCCGGGCATCGGTTTTTTCAAGCAGGCGCAGCGACGGCAAGGCAACGGCAGCGTACGCAAGGTAAAAAGCAAACGTAACAAAGTACGACTGAAAGTTGCTCAGCTCGCAGGCTACCTTGAGGAAAGGAATAATCGTAGCGTTGAGCCATGCGACAAAGCCACAAATGAAAAACAACGCTCCAACGGTAACCGTTTCCGGTGCATAAAATTTTTTTTGCTTCATAGTTCAAAAATCATTAAAACAGCCGCTCGCCTGCAGGAATGGAGCGTTTCAGGATTTTTTTGGAACGGTATTTTTCATCCTTCGTAATGCTTTTGTATTTGTTTTTCACTTGCAAAAGTACAAAATTGTTTTGAATCAACAACACCATAAATATGCTTTACTACTTTGGTTATTTTTTGGGAAAATATCTCTGTTTCACTGATATAGTTTTTAATTAATGCGAAACAAGGGGTGAAAATGCTTAGCTTCGCATTGCTAATGAAAAATCATATCGCTAAAACATAGACACTACAAAAAAAAGAAATAACCAAAAAAAAATCAAAAAATTGCGATTTCAAATATAAACCGTATCTTTACAGATGAACTTTATCTATGAAAAAATCAAAATTTTCCGATTTTTCCATAGATAAAAACAAGTGATTGTAAAAATGTAAAAATGCAAAAATGTTTTTTGCATAACAAATATAGCGTAAATTTGTGGCTTAAACTATACGCATGGAAGATATTGAACAAATTGTTGAAGCGCTTCGCGGGGGCGGCGTTATGCTCTACCCCACCGACACGCTGTGGGGGTTGGGGTGCGACGCCGCTAATGAGGCTGCCGTTGCAAAAATTTTTGACATCAAGCAGCGCTCCGACACAAAAAGCCTGATTGTGCTGGTGAATAGCGAAGAAATGCTAAGCCGCCACGTGCGCGAAGTGCCCGCGCCGGCGTGGGACATTGTACGCCTGAGCAGCACACCGCAAACCATCATCTACCGCGAGGGCATGGGCTTGGCCAACGGCGTATGCGCGGCAGACGGCAGCGTTGCCGTGCGCGTTACCGGCCATCTGTTTTGCAAAAAAGTTATCCGCTGCCTGGGGCGGCCTGTTGTTTCGACGTCGGCAAATATTTCGGGGGCAGCCGCTCCGCGTACGCTTGCCGAGGTAGCCCTCGCCGTGCGGCAAAGCGTAGATGTGCAGGTCAGCGTGGCGTGGGAAGGGCTGCCCACGCGCAAGCCCTCCGGAATTATTCGGCTTGATCCGGACGGGCAAGTTAAGGTCATCAGGTGAAACAAGCGCAACAACTCGCATTAGCGCTTTGCGCACAGCATAAATTCGGAAAATGGCAAAAAAAACAAACCCCGCAAAAGGCAGCGGCATAAAAATGAAAAGCTTGATGGAGGGCGACGTCGCCTTCTCGCTGCTGGCCATTCGCTCCACAGCGCCCGACACGCGCATGGCGTGGCTGCTGAACCGTGCGCTGCACCTCGACTTTATCCACTACTGCGACTTGGGCGGCAGGGGAGAGCCGGACGGCGGGCTGCAACACGCCCTGCTGAGCGCCGATAAGCCCGAAGCGCCGCGGCAATTTGCGGCTTTTCGCGCCGCCAACGCCACCTTGAACCGCACGTACATTCTGATTACAAACCGGCAAAACAACGAGCCGCTCATCAAAGAGCTTGCGCACGTTGACTACCTGCTGAAAATTCCGGAAGCGCTGCCGAGCGCCGAGCTGGCGGCGCTCGGCGCAGCCATTCGCGCCATTCCCGGTGTGCTGGCGTGTATTGATGTTGCCAACATCCTCAAGTACAATCCGCTGCTGGCAAGCTTGGAGGCGTAAGCGGCAGCGCGCTTTTACTTCAGCAAGAACTGTATGCTTCCGCTCAAATTTCCGTCAATATACACCTCTACCGTGTAGGCACCCTTGAGCAGCTTTACATTTTTGAGGTCATAAAATACGCAAGTTTCCAAATCCTGATTTTGGTAGTCAACCTCCCGCCGATCCGAATACTCCAGCTGCTCCTCCAGCACCTTAAAAGTATCGCCGGCTTCGTTGGCCAGCAGCTGGTTGCCCGGAGCAATGAAGCGTATGTAAGCATAGCGTTCACCGGCTTTGGCAATCATATTTTCGTTAATGATGAAGCAGGCGCGCAGCTTTTTTATGCGGCTGGCGGAGTAGGTATCCTTATTCCGGCTGTTCAACCCTGCTGCTTCAATGTTACGTACCTTTAGCATTGAGCCTTTTTCTATCTGCGACGATAAATCTTCTTTCTCCTGGCTGAGCTTTACATTTTCTTCCTGCGTATTTTGCAAGCTTTGCTTTACCTCCTCATTTTCCGCCAGCAACTTCTGGCTCAAAGTATTGAGAGAGTCTATTTGGTAAATGTAGCCGCGCATAATGCTGCGTAGCGTATTTGTCTCCTTCTCGTACTTACGGATTTCGGCGTAGTGTATTTTTTCGGTGGAGCGCAGCTTTTGCAGCAGCGTTTGTATTTTCTCTTTTTCGGTTTCCAGCTCCAGCCGAATGGTATTATTGCTGGTCTGCAGCTCGCTATACTCAAACAGCATGTCGCTCAGGTTTACCGAAATGCTGTCGCGCTCGTCGGATATTTGTTGATTTACCTCGCCCCACTTGTGAGATTCCCGTATGTACCAAAGCGTAATGCCGGCAAGCGCCGTTGCCAGCAGCAAAATGGCAAGCTTGTAGCCCGAATGGGTTGGCTTTTTTTCGTTTACTTCCATAAAAATAAATTAGAAATTAAAGATTAAAGATGTGAGAAATTATAGATTAAAAATGATAGATTAGAAATTATAGCTATTGCAGATGCTTATTGAATTGTTAGCTGCTTTGCGCCGTTAAGTCCCTGAAAATTTCCTCGAGAGGTTTTTCCTGGCGCTGTATTTTTAGTATGGTAACTTTTTCTTTTACCGACAGCTGAAATATTGCCGGGCGAACATCCTCTGCGCCGTGCGCCGTAAGCAGAAAGGTGCGGGGCGCGATTTCCTCCACGCGCGCAACGCTGCTTATCTGCTCAAAAATAGCCTTGCTCACCTCCTCCATAAACTCCACCTCTACGGTGTTTACCATCTCCGATGCCTGCTGCCGTACGCGCTGCGGGGTGTCGTGCGCCACAATTTTTCCTTCCTTGATAATAATCACCCTGCCGCACATAGCCTCCACCTCCTGCATGATGTGGGTGGAGAGCATTACCGTTTTTTCTTTTCCCAGCCTGACGATGAGCTGCCGGATTTCCGAGAGCTGGTTGGGGTCAAGCCCGGCGGTAGGCTCGTCGAGTATCAGCACGTCGGGCTTGTGGAGCAGCGCCTGCGCCAACCCCACGCGCTGGCGGTAGCCCTTTGAGAGCTGCCCTATTTTTTTGTGCACCTCGTGCGAAAGCCCTGTAAGCTCTATGGCGTCGCCAACGGCTTTTTGCGATGCTTTCTTTAGCCCGTACACGCCGGCAACAAACGCCAAAAATTCGCTCACGTACATGTCTAAGTAGAGCGGGTTGTGCTCCGGCAGGTAGCCAACGATTTTCCTTGCCTGCAGCGGCTTCGCCGCTACGCTGAAGCCGCCAACAAACGCCTCGCCCGACGAGGGGGGAATAAATCCCGCCAAAATTTTCATCATGGTAGATTTTCCGGCGCCGTTTGGGCCAAGCAAGCCCACCACCTGACCGCGCTCAACCTCAAACGAAACGTGGCTTAACGCTGCCTGCGCACCATAAAACTTCGATACATCGGCTACTTTGATAGACATTTGCAGTATGCTTTTTACTTTTCTTTGGTACAAATATACGTGAAATTTCCGAAATACGTTGTGTTGTCGGTCCGGTGGGTATAATAATTTAGTCTTGAAATAACATTTGTGCAGACGCCATTTAATCATTTGTTGGCTCAATATAGATGACGGCATACCCTACGCCGCCAGCTGCATTGCTTGCGTAGCATTGTGCAGTATCTGATATGCTCACATGCTGTTCGTCCACAGCATGGACTACAGCCTTTGCTTCTGCTATTTTAATGCCTTTTATTTCGGGGTAATAATCTACCTGATATTTTTCTATCATAGATTCTGTTTTGCTACAAGCAGCTACAAGTACCGCCAGCGCGAGTGCTGCGGGGTAAAAAAAATTTTCATGCTCGTGAAAAGTTTATGGATTAGTAAGCGTATTCCGCAGCCTGCGCTTTTGCTTTCCGTCGGGCAGGCGTATAGTCTCTCCCCTCGCTGGTGTAGGCCGCTTTTTCAATGCCCGGAGAATCGCCGTCGGTGATAAAGCCGACGAACTCATCAGGGTAAAGCGCAGCGAACTTGGCAAACAGCGCCCGCTCCCACGAAACGTATCCGTCATCGGAGTAGTACACCTCGCTCGGCAGCACTTCAACAACGTGCACCTCCGCGCGCTCGTCGTACTCATAGCGTACACGAGCGTTGGGAAACTTTTTGGTAAAGTTTTTCAACTTGCTGATAATATATTCTTGTGGCTTCATGGCTTTAGTATTTTCTCAAAATGGAAACAATATCGCTGGATAAAGAAATTGACTGTGAACTTTTGGGAGCGTTAAACTCAGCGTTGTAGTAGTCGGCGTCTGTACGAAGCCTTTTTAGCATCGCTATTTTACGCCCTACTTCGCGGGCATGCTCTTTACAGCCGCTCTCTCCTAAGCTTTCGATGTAGAGAATTACCTGAACTGTCAAATACTTATGCGAACCCGTTTTTGAGCTGCTTATGCCGCTTCTTAACGCTGCCTCTGTTCTATTCATAGAGCATAGCCAAATATGCTTCACCAGCTGGTAGCAGCAGTAGTAGGCGCTGTGCGCCACGGCGGGGTACATCCCCTTTTCGTGCAGCAACTCCGCGGCAGCGCTTAGCACTTCCGATTTACGTTGAAGATGGCTCATTTTTCACAGGTGTAGCTAATTCTATTCTCCCCCGCAGGCAGCTATTTTGCGGCGGCGGTAATGGTGATGGTAAAAAAGTTTTTCATGCTCTTTTTCATGCTCATGGAAACTACTTTCACCGACAAAAGTAGCTATTTGCTTTCAAAAAGCAAAAATTTGGAGGCTAAAGGATGTATTTCAAATTGCCGCGCATAGGCGCTACGCGCCTGTGCGCGGCAACATAAATCATGTTAATTACGAAGCGTAACGGATTTAATCTCTACCTCACAATTTTAGACCGAGCGAAGTAGAGCTGGACGTAATCCCTAATGAGCTGTAGTATTCAGCTATATCTTTCCAGCGGTAGTAGGGGAGGTTGCTGCTTTTGACGGGCGGGACGAGCATTTCGTTTTCGTTAAGCAGGAATTTGACGAGGATGTCTTCCGAGTTTTCCTTTCGGAAAAAGATGATTTGTACGTTGCCGGCCATAGGCGCCACCTTGAAGTCGCTCCAAGCCTTATAAAATTCCAATGACTCCGAAACGCTGCCGTAGCAACCCTGCAAGTGCAGGAGCATGGCTAAGGGGATGATATTCCCGTCGTGCCCAAACCGGAAAGAGGCGCCATAGCTTTTTGCTTCGATGATTTGGTTGGCGCTTTCGATTATATTTTTCAGGAGAGGCTTGGCATTTTCCATCATAATACCGCCATTTGCCGCGGCGTTGGCGTACTGGACGTACAGGCTGTAGTTTTTACACTGCCACAGGTCGAATAGCTCTTGCCTCTCGAATATGTCGTAAAAAGACAGCCGGGTTTCCATATTTTGCATATCGCTTGCAATCCAGTACAACGCCCACATGAGCGATACCGGGTTGATTTTTGCCGCGGTAAAGGCGGTGTCGGCAAACAAAGACCGCACCAAGCGGCGAGGCTGTACGTGCGCATTTTCAAAAATTTCGTATTCTTTTTTCCAAGCGCCATTTTCTGACCGGAAGGCAACAGCCGCCTCTGTATGGTAATTCAGGTAGCTTGCGCTTCTGCTGCTCGTATCCCGTGCAATGTGCAGCTCCGGGTTGAGCTCTTTCAGCCTTTCGCAGAAGGTGTCCATCGAAAGGATGCAGCGCGCAACGGTGGTTGAACGCGCCGATAGCCGGATATTCCCCCTGAAAACGTCGGGGTATAGCCGGAACATGCGCTCGGCGATGCCCCGCTGCTGCCGCACTCCCAACGGCGAAAGGTCGCCGCCGCGCCCTTCGGCTTCTTTCCACGCTTCGGATAAGCGCTTGTGCACGTCTATGCCCAAAGGCGTAAGCGCATTGCTGTTCATGGCCTCTTCAAACAAATTCAAAGCCTGCTTGTAGTCGCTATCTTCGATCAGGTAGCGCGAGCCGTGCCGCCCGAAATGCGCAATGTAGAAAGGGGCGTAGCCTTCGGGAGCGGGCGTTTGCGGCTTAATGTCCTGCGCAGGGTAGGCGTAATATACCCCGCCCGTTTTTTCCGGCGCTTCAAAGAGCTCCTCCTTTGAGGTCTGACCGGCTGCAGGACGAGCGAAAAGAAGCAAGAGAATGAAAAAAGAATAAATCGGCTTCATTGGCTGATAATTTTGTTAAACCATAGAAATGGAGAAATACCCATGTGGTAGCATGGATACTTCTCCAATTCAACATCTTATTCAAAACCCGGATTCTGCGTCAGATACGGATTTACTGTAAATTCTTCCTGCGGAATAGGAAAAAGCTTGTACTTATCATCTACATCCTTGCCGATATAGCTGCCGGCTGCTCCGTCGCTGCCTTTCCAGTCCCAGCTGTAGCCCTTGGTAAACTTTCCGAAGCGAATAAGGTCGGTGCGGCGTACCAGCTCGGTATGCAGCTCCCGTGCCCGCTCGTCGAGTATGAAATCGAGCGTCAATTGCGCATCCGCAATGCGCCCCGATGTCCCGCTGCCATACGCCCCCGACAGGTAAGCCCGGTCGCGTACTTCATTTACGTAGCTCAACGCATCGGCGCGGCTTCCGCTTGCCCCGCGCAGTATGGCTTCGGCAGCCATCAGGTAGGCGTCTGCCGTGCGGAACATCGGGTAGTCAATAGCCGAATAGGTTGTTCCGTTGGCG
>JAISAC010000131.1 GCA_031266935.1 Prevotellaceae bacterium | reverse complement strand
GAAGCCGGCCAACGAAACCTATACCGACGGAAAAATCACGCCGAAGCCGCTGACGGTTTCGGGCACATTGGTAACAAAAGAAAGGGTTTACAACGGCGCTACCAACGCGGCGGTTACCGCAGGTAAGCTGATCGGCGTAGAGAGCGGCGATACCGTAACCGTATTTGCCACAGCAACCTACGACAGCAAGTCGGCAGGCAGCGAAAAGGTTATAACGGTGGTGTACAGCCTCGGCGGCGCCAGCGCAGGCAGCTACACGAAGCCGGCCAACGAAACCTATACCGACGGAAAAATCACGCCGAAGCCGCTGACGGTTTTGGGCACGTCCGTGCAGAAGGAAAAAGCTTACGATGGCAGCGACAGCGCACATGTAATCGCGGTTGGTGTCCTCGACGGCGTGGTGGGCAGCGAAGAGGTGACGCTGTACGCCGCCGCGAAGTACGATAACAGCGCGGTAGGCAGCGACAAGGCTATCACGGTGGCCTACAGCCTCGGCGGTGCCCATGCAGGCAGCTACAGCGCCCCGGCGAGCATCACGCTTAGCGATGGAAGAATTGTCGGATCCCGCCTGACGGTTTCGGGTACGCGGGTAGCGAAAGAGAAGGTTTACGACGGCAGCGACAGCGCCCACGTAAGCGTGGCAGGCATCCTCGGCGGCGTAACCCCCGGAGAGGATGTAAAATTATCGGCTACCGCGAAGTACGACAGCAAGTCGGCAGGCAGCGAAAAGGCTATAACGGTGACGTACACCCTCGGCGGCACCCATGCAGGCAGCTACAGCGCACCGGCTAACGGTACGTATACCGACGGAAAAATCACGCCGAAGCCGCTGACCGTTTTGGGCACGTCGGTAGCGCAGGAAAAGGTTTACGACGGCGCTATCGGCGTGGCGGTTACCGCAGGTGCGCTGAGCGGCGTAGAGAGCGGCGATGCCGTAACCGTATCCGCCACCGCGACCTACAGCGACAAATCGGTAGGCAGCGGCAAGGCTATTCTGTTGGCGTACACCCTCGGTGGCGCCAGCGCAGCCTGCTACAGCGCACCGGCGAGCGAGACTTATACCGACGGAAAAATCACGCCCAGGCCGCTGGCGATTTCGGGTACGGCGGTAGCGACAGAAAAGGCTTACGACGGCAGCGACAGCGCCCACGTAATCTCGGCCGGTATCCTCAGCGGTGTGGTTGGCGGAGATGATGTACGGCTATCCGCCACCGCGAAGTACAATAGCAAGTCGGCAGGCGAAGACAAAACGATAACAGTGGCCTACAGCCTCGCCGGCGGCGATGCGGGCAGCTACGCACCTCCCGTCGATGCGGTGGTGCGCGGCGGAAAAATCACCATTTCTGCCGACAGCGCGTTCAGCAACGACGACGCGAGCAGCCTGACGTGCGCAATTTCAACCGGCAGCGACGCGGATAGCGTGCTGGTGCGCTGGAGCCGCGAGGGAACAGGCGATACCGTCTATTACCGGCTGCCCTGCGGCAGCAAGGCTTCCCTTGAGCAGCTGAGCGTGAGGTGCACTCCGACCTCGTACAACGCAAAGGTGACCATGCAGCAGGCCGACGCAATTCGAGCTATCCGTAAGATGTTTACCGCCGAGCTGCTATCCGGAAGCGGGGCCAGGCGCTACACGCTGGTGGTGGAGAAGCCGCTCGAGCTGTTTGACGTCGTCAACGAGCACGTAGGTTACCTCCGCGTGGTGCACAACAACCCCAGCATCAACCGGCATGGCCTGGCGTTCTCCACCTGCGAGTGGTGGCAGCGGCGGGATGCGGGCGAGTGGCTTATGGAAGAGTCAGCAAAGCTTTACTGCACCGCCGGCCCAAGCATCCGCGACAAGTTCACCGAGCGCGATTCGATGTATGTCGTGCTGCGCACCGTCAACGGCGACCAGCTCAAAAGTTGCCCCAACGCCACCACCGCCGGCAAAAATAGCGGCGCCAGGGGCAGCAGCGTCGGCGAAAAGCTGGCAGAGCTGCCGGTTTACCCCAACCCTGTGGCCGCGGGTGGCATCATCCGCCTCAAGCAGGATGAGCTTACCGACGGCGATGGCTACGGCGACGATGAACTTTACGCGAAGCTCTACCTCCTCGACACCCAGGGTCGCCTTATCCTCACGAGCAGCGCCTCCGCCCTCCGCAGCGGCCTGACCATGCCGGAAACCGCTGGCATCTACCACCTTGTCCTCGAAGGAAAGGCAGGCAGAAAGGTGGTTAAGGTGGCGGTAGGGCAGAGGGGAAATTAAGAATTAAGAATTAAGAATTAGGAATTAGGAATTAAGAATTAAGAATTGGCCTGACGGCGCAAGCTATTTGCCCTCTCAAACCGGTCGTTCTTGCTTCCTCAAACCGGTCGTTCTTGCTTTTGCGGGAATGGCTGCTTGGGGAGGAGGGAATGGCCGGTTTTTTTGCATGGGTTTTTGGGTAGTAGCCTATGTTTGGGTGATCGTCAGGGCATTCATCTCTTAGCGATTAATCCCTCAAAAAAAAGAAATAACTTGATTCCTAATTGTCGGTTAATTCACTTTTTTGCCGATTTTTTTTACCTTTGTGCTTTGGCAATCGGGGCAATGGAGGGTAATTTTTATTTGCATTTACAAAAAAAGCGAACTTATTCCTTGATTATCAAATATTTATATCAATATGCTTTTTATATCACCGCCCCAAAATTCGTAAGCAAAAAAATTATGTCAAAAATAGGAGTATTTGTCTGCCATTGCGGCGAGAACATCGGCGCCACCGTTGAATGTGCCAGGGTGGCGGCAGAAGCATCAAAGATTGACGGCGTTGCCGTCAGCACCGACTACAAGTATATGTGCTCCGACCCCGGCCAAACGCTCATCAAGGAGGCCATCAAGGAAAAAGGGCTGACGGGCGTGGTGGTTGCCGCCTGCTCGCCGCGCATGCACGAGCCTACCTTTCGCAAAGCCTGCGCCGAAGCCGGGCTGAACCCCTACATGTGCGAAATGACCAACCTCCGCGAGCACTGCTCGTGGGTGCACGAAAAGGGTGAGGCTACCACCGAAAAAGCGCTTGGCCTTGTCCGTATGCTGGTCGAAAAGGTGAAGCGCAACAAGCCGCTGGACGCCATTAAGGTGCCCGTTGCAAAAAAAGCGCTGGTAATTGGCGGCGGCATTGCCGGTATTCAGGCGGCGCTGGACATAGCCAACGCCGGACAAAAAGTAATTCTGGTGGAGAAAGAGCCGTCCATTGGCGGGCACATGTCGCAGCTCTCTGAAACTTTCCCTACGCTCGACTGCTCGCAGTGCATCCTCACGCCGCGCATGGTAGATGTAGCGCAAAATCCAAACATCACGCTGCTCACCTACGCCGAGCTGGAAAAGCTGGATGGCTTTATCGGGAACTTCAAGGCAACCATCCGCCTGAAGTCAAAAGGCGTAGATCACAAGAAGTGTACCGGCTGCGGCCTGTGCTCGACCAAGTGCGCTTCGCGAAAAATTCCGAGCGAATTTAACGAGGGGCTGGGGCTGCGCAGCGCCATCTACACGCCGTTTCCGCAGGCAGTACCCAACAAGCCGGTTATTGACAGGGACAGCTGCCTGTACTACAAAAAAGGCAAGTGCAAGGTGTGCGAAAAGGTATGCCCCACGGGCGCGGTAGAGTTTGACAGGGAGGATGAGCTCATCACCGAAGACGTGGGAGCCATCGTAGTGGCAACGGGCTTCAACGTGCTCAAGCCCGATTTTTTTCCCGAGTACGGCTACGGAAAGTACAAGGACGTTATCACCGGCCTGCAGTTCGAGCGGCTGGCCTCCGCTTCGGGGCCTACGCTGGGCGAAATCCGCCGCCCGTCGGACGGGACGGTACCCAAAAAAGTTGTGTTTATTGCCTGCGCCGGCTCGCGCGACCCGGCCAAAGGTATTCCGTACTGCTCAAAAATATGCTGCATGTACACCGCCAAGCACGCCATGCTCTACCAGCACAAGGTGCACGACGGCGAGTCGTACGTATTCTACATGGACATCAGGGCCGGCGGGAAAAACTACGAGGAGTTTGTCCGCCGCGCCATTGAGGAAGACGGCGCCAGCTACATTCGCGGACGGGTGGCGCGCGTTTACGAAAAAAACGGCAAGCTGATAGCTTGCGGGGTAGATACGCTGCTGGGCGGAAAGCCGGTGGAGATAGAGGCCGACATGGTGGTGCTGGCCAGCGCAGGCGTTGCCAGCCAAGGGTCGGAGGAGCTTGCCCAAAAAATGCACGTATCGTACGACGCCTACAAATTTTTTGCCGAAGCACACCCCAAGCTCAAGCCTGTAGAAACAAACACCGCCGGCATATACCTCTGCGGAGCCTGCCAGGCGCCCAGGGATATTCCCGAAACCGTAGGCATGGCGTCGGGTGCGGCAGCCAAGGTCATTGGGCTGTTCTCGAACAGCGAGCTGACGCGCGAGCCGCTGGTTGCCGCGGTAAACCGCACAGCGCCACCGGAATTTTCGACGTGCGTGGGCTGCTTCATGTGCGAAACGGCGTGCCCCTATCAGGCCATCGGGCGCGAAGAAATCAAGGACAGGGCCGGCAACGTCATCAAAACCGTTGCAAAAGTCAACCCCGGCCTTTGCCAGGGATGCGGCACCTGCGTATCCTTCTGCCGCTCAAAATCCATAGATATACAAGGCTTTTCAAACGAGCAAATGTATGCCGAGGTAATGTCGGTGTGAATTAGGAATTAGGAATTAAGAATTAAGAATGATGATGGCTTCAAGAGCACATTTCAATTCGTAATATCATGTTACTCCTTAAATGTCAGATAGATCAGGGCGATAAACCTGAAAGGTTTATCGCCCAATTCTTAATTCTTAATTCCTAATTCTTAATTCCTAATTCCTAATTCTCACTCCAGCCCTCTTCTTTTCAGCAGGGGCGCTATGCTTGGTTCGCCTCCGCGAAAACGTCGGTAGAGCTCCATTGACTCCTCGGTACCTCCGCGCTCCAGTATGCACTTGCGCAGCGCCGTTGCCACGCCTCTGTCGAAGATGTTGCCGGTTTTTACAAACTGGTCAAAGGCGTCGGCGTCCAGCACCTCCGACCAGATGTAGCTGTAGTAGCCGGCCTCGTATGCGCTGCTGGAGAAAATGTGGTTGAAGTAGGTAGTGCGGTAGCGCGGCAGGATCTCGCTGATGAGCCGTATTTTGTCCATAGAGCTCCGCTCAAGCTGCTGCACATCTATCCTCGCCGTATCTTTCAGTATGTGGTAATCCATGTCGAGCCACGACGCCGCAAGGTACTCCACCGTTTTGAACCCTTGCCCGTAGCGGGCGGCAGCGGTAATCTTGCTGACAAGCTCGGCCGGAATAACCTCATTTGTTTCGTAGTGCTTGGCGTAAAGGTTGAGCAGCTCCGGCTGAAATGCCCAGTTTTCCATTATCTGCGAAAGCATTTCTACAAAGTCGCGGGGAACGTTCGTTCCGGCAAGGCTGCGGTATTGGCAGTCGGAGAAAAGGCTGTGCAGGGCATGGCCAAACTCGTGGAAGAAAGTCTCGACCTCGTCGGGGGTGAGCAGCGACGGTGCGCCGCCAATGGCGGGCGAGAAGTTGCACACCAGCGAGATAATCGGCGCCACGCGCTTGCCTTCGCTGTAGCGCTGCTCGCGGAAGTCGGTCATCCACGCGCCGCCGCGCTTGCCGCTGCGCGGGAAAAAGTCCATGTATATAAGCCCCAGGAAATCTCCGTTGGCGTCGTTTGCGGCAAAGCACACAGCGTCTTTGTGGTAAAGAGGCACGTCGGTGGCCTGCGTGAACGTTACGCCGTAAAGCTTTTCGACCAGCGTAAAAATGCCCTCGCGCACATTTTCGAGCTTAAAGTACGGGCGCAGTTGCTCGTCATCTACGTCGTAGTTTTTCACTTTAATTTTCTCGGCGTAGTAGCGCCAGTCTGATGCCTTGAGCAAAAACTTATCCGCGCCTTCGTCAATCAGCTCCTGCTGCTCTTTGGCTTCCAGCATGGCCTTGCGCAGCGCAGGCTCCCAGACTTGCTCCAACATGCCGTACACATTTTGCGGATTTTTGGCCATGCAATCGTCCAGCACGTAGCCGGCGTAGGTCTCGTAGCCAAGGAGGTTGGCCTTTTGTACGCGCAGGCTCACGATTTCGGCCACCACCGCGTTGTTGTCCTTATCGTTGCCGTTGTTGGCGCGGTTGGCGTAGGCGTTGAATATTTCTTCGCGCAGCGGGCGGCTGTCTGCGTAGCGCAAAAACGGCAGCAGGCTTGGGTTTTTGAGCGTAAACAGCCACTTTCCCTTTTCCCCTTCGGCCTCGGCCGCCGCCGCCGCAACGTCAACCGACGACTTTGGCAACCCCGACAGGTCTTGCTCGTTTTCTATTACCAGCTTAAAGCTGTTGGTTTCGCTCAGCAGGTTTTGCCCAAACCGGAGCAGCAGCGACGACAGGCGCTCGTTCACCTCGCGCAGCTTCTCCTTGCTTTCGAGCGACAGGTTGGCGCCTCCGCGCACAAAATCCTTGTGGGTATTCTCCAGCAGCTTTTTTTGCTCCATGCTCAGCGTTAGCGCATCGCGCTGGTCGTACACGGCTTTTATCCTTGCAAACAGCGCCTCGTTGAGCAAAATGTTATCCCTGTGCTTGGAGAGCATTGGGGCCAGCGCCTCCGCAATTTTATCCATTTCGGGGTTCGTTTCGGCCTCAACAAGGTTGAAAAAAACGTACCGCACGCGCCCCAGCATTTCGCCGCTCAGCTCCAGCGCCTCAATGGTGTTGGCAAAAGTCGGCTCGTTGGCGTTCTGCACAATGCTCTCCACCTCGCCTGCCTGCCGCTTCATGCCTTCCTCGAAGGCCGGCAGGTAGTGCTTTGTTTTTATTTTATCAAATGGCGGAACTTCGTAAGGCGTTTGATATTCGCCAAAAAACGGGTTGTCCCAAACACCCGAACATGCTGCTGCTGCTGCGATAGACATGGCAATGGTAAATTTACGAAACATTATTTTATTAATTTTGGATTGTGAATTGTGAACTATTATACGAGAACGATATTCGGCTACGAATGTATGAAAAAATCTTCAATTTTTCGGCTTTTCAGCAGGTAATTTCAGGGTAACGTGCGAAATTTGGTGGTGTTTGTGCGAATACATAAGGCTTTGCTGATTAAAAACAATTTTGTACTTTTGCAAATGAAAAAAACATAGCGTCATGAACTCTAAAATGTTGAACGATATTGTTATGGTATTAGGCAAGTCGCCTGTAGAAAAGGCTTGGCTATTTGGTTCTTTTGCCCGAAATGAAGAAGACAGCCAAAGCGATATTGATATACTGATACGTTTCAGCCCGAACGAAAAAATCACACTTTTTCGTTATGGAGGCATTGTTTATAATTTAGAGCAAATTACGGGCAGAAAAGTGGATTTGGTTGAGGAGGGAATGTTGCAATCATTCGCGCTCGAAACAGCCGAAAAAGATAAAGTGGCAATTTATGAGAAGCGCTGAACGGGATACGGAATTTTCTTGTTCATGGTTATTACACCGTGCAAAATCATATTATATGGCAAACCATCAAGGAAGATTTAATTCCACTGAAAGAAAAACTTACAAATAAGCCCTAACCATTGAATTCCAATTGACCGGTGAAAATATGAAGTCAAACAACGAAAATATAGCGATACAATCAGAGGAACAAAGTTTTGTTAATGATATCAAACAAATTGTTCTATCGGCGCGGCAGCAGGCATACACGGCAATTAATTTTTCGCAAGTTTTCGCAAGTTTTATCTTGAATTTCAAGACACTATAATTGGGCAGGCAGTGCCTGCCCAATTCAATTCCGACGAAAAAGAAATTCAGCAGACAGTGTCTGCTGAATTTAAAAATAACTTGCAGTTGAATGAAATAAAGATTCAGCAGACGCTGCCTGCTATTTTATCTTGGACGCATTATGAGCGGCTTATGCGGGTTACAAAGCGTGAGGCAAGGGATTGGTATATGAAAGAAGCGGCGACTCAAATGTGGAGCTATCGAACACTCAACCGTAACATAAGCACCCAATACTACGAAAGGTTACTATTGTCGCAAGTTAAGGGTGGTGTTGAAGAGGAAATGAAACAAAAAACTGCTGTTTTTTAGTCTGATAAATTAGAATTTATTAAAAATCCGACGGTATTGGAATTTCTCGGATTGCAGGGCAATAAGGGATATTCGGAAAAAGACTTGGAGACGGCTATTTTGAATAATTTGCAGAAATTTTTGATGGAATTAGGCAAAGGTTTTGCTTTCGTGGAAAGGCAGCAGCTTATTCGTACCGAAGCAGAAGATTATTTTATCGACCTCACATTTTACAATTACATTTTGAAATGTTTCGTGCTTTTTGATTTGAAAATAGGGAAGATTACTCACCAGGATGTAGGGCAGATGGATATGTACGTGAGAATGTTTGATGAATTAAAACGTAATGAGGGTGACAATCCTACGATAGGTATAGTTTTGTGTTCGGAAACAGATGCCAACATTGCACGATATTCTGTTTTGAAAGGCAACGAACAACTATTCGCAACAAAATATCAGCTATATTTACCGTCGGTTAAGGAGTTACAGGAAGAAATAGAGCGTGAAACAGCATTGATTAAAATGCAATTAAATAGGGTCTGCTGAAAAACTTGATGTGTCCATGTTCTATTGATATGGGTTTAATTATGCTGCACACGGGCTAAAATCGTGAGATAAGGGTAACAGCCGCCATCCGTTCCGGATTTCGTCGTCAAACCGTAGAGACGGGGCGCGCCCCGTCTCTACATGCCCTGCGCACGTCAGCAACATCAATGCTAAGTATTTTCAACCCTTGTTTCGTATTAATTAAAAGTTATATCAATAGAACAGCGTATCGGTAAGCCCGCTTTATTGCCCGTAGGGCATTCATCTCTTAGTTATGAATCCCCTATTCTTATGATTCATGCAATAGGGCTAATGTAAATTTATTGTAAATTATGTTATATTTTCATATTGTTCATGCAAGTTTATTGGCGTAATTTTTGTCATAAACGGTGTCGCGTTTTACTACGGAAAACATCCTATAGACCAGCTTAGATCTGACCGCATTGAGCACAGACATTTTGTTTTTTCCTTCCGCCACCTTTTTCAGGTAGTACTCATGCAGCTCGCCCGTCATGCGGGTAGCGGCAACGAGCGCGGCCATGTGCAGCAGCGCCTTGATGCTTTTGTCTGCCCGCTGCGAGACGCGCCTTCGCGAGCGAACGCTGCTGCCGGAGGTGTACTCAAAAGGCGCTATGCCGGCATGGCAGCAAAACTTACGGGGGTCGTCGAAGGAGCGAAAACCATCGGTGGCCACGATCATTTTCATCGCCGTATGCTCGCCCACGCCCTCCACCGAGCAGAGCTGCTTAAACATGCTGCTAAGCTCCTCGTCGCCTTTGACGAGCGCCTGCATCTTTTCCTCCACCTCGGCAATGCTTGCCCTCAGCTCCTCAATCACCCGCTTGAGCCGCTTGCTTTTCGCTTGGTAGTCTCCCTTGGGAATGAACTGCACCTGGTCGGTGAGCAGCGCCTGGTACTTGCCCTTGTCGGTCACGTAGAGTTCCCGCTCGCTGAGCAGCTGCCGAAGGGAGGATAGCACTTTTTCCGGCATGGAGAATAGGCGTGCCCGATCGGAAAACCTTCCCGCATACTCGGATATCCGCCGGGCATCTACGCGGTCATTTTTGCCCCGATGAAGGCCCAAGCTGTGCTTGATTTGGTAGGGATTCTCCAGCCAGAGCGGAAGCCTCAGCGCCTCGCACGCGCAGCATAGCGGATAGACGTACTGCCCGGTGTACTCTGCGCAAATCAGCGCCGCCTCCTCCGGCTGCTTGAAGCGCTTGATAACGCTGGACAAGCTGGCGCTTAGCGCATCCTGCCGGTTGTCCACAACCCATTCCTTCGCGATGACCCCATCGATGGTGAGGCACAAATCCAACTTTTTTTTGCTGACATCAATGCCAACTACGAATTTTTGCATACCTTTGTTTTTGTTTTTTTATGCCTTAAAAAGAAAAAAGGGGGCTTGAAATAATCCTAAGTACCTTAACGGTTTAACACCAAATTCTTATACAGGTCTTTATTTCAAGAAAAACCAACCGGTCTAAATAGGGGAATAAGTTTGCCTTATACGGGGAAATAGTGCACCGGTTGGCCTCCTTTCTTTTTGGACGGCATTATTACTATGTTTATCTATACTTTCAACTTCCAAAGTTACCTCTTTTTTTCACTCTGCAAATCTAAGGT
>JAISAC010000008.1 GCA_031266935.1 Prevotellaceae bacterium | reverse complement strand
GCGGCATAGCTCACTTAGGTGTGCTTATTGCCTGCGACGGATTTCTCACAATGCGGGGAGTGCCGCTGCCCAAAAAGAGAACAATAGACTTCTACCATGAGCATATTGCAAAACTCGACAGAAAGTTGCTGGACGATTTGAACGACGCTTACGATATTCTGCACCTGTGGGGCTACTACGAAGGTGTGCTGAGCGTTGCGGTGGTAAAGGAGGGTTTTGACATAGCTTACCGCATCCTTGACCGCATTAAGCCCGCCCCCGGCGCAGACGCTTCTGCGGTGCAGCCCCGCGCTGCCTCGTGGAGGGGCAAGCTGCCGGTAGTATTTGGCGGTGCGCTGCTTTTGCCCTCGCTGAACCTTTGGCTCTCAACCCTGCTCCGCATTTTTAGAGCATGGGTGGCAGAAAAGGCAAGCTTTGCTACCGCCGGCTACCGCCGCGCCGCAGAGCAACCTCCGGCGGGCAACCCACAGGTAAGGCTTAGCTGACAATATACCGCCATAAAAAAAAGCTCTTAACGGAGCGCCAAAAACGTGTAAACCAACTAAAAAATGGTTTACGCGTTTTTTTTATTCTCTTTTTAACGATTAATTAAAATCAAAACAATTGTAAAATTTATTAAAAATTTGAATTATGGAAGCAAATGATGAAGTTATTTCTGTAAATGGTGTAAATCCTATTGCAGATTCTTTGTTTACTTATGTGGTAGACAGTTATCAAAAGTTGGCCAATTGGTCAGCAAATGTGCCCGGAAATGACTATTCGTCAGTATTGATAGCAAAGGGTACATGGAATACCAACGATCCTGTTAACTTAACTAACACTGGAACTAAGGTGGTAGTTGGTGCTGGTGGTAGCTTGCTTACTTTCAATGGGGGTGGTAATGGTAGTGGATTGACCTATTCGCAACTACCTACAGGTGAAGGTTATTGGATGGAAGGAGTGAATGTACAAATTCAAAGTAATGTGCAGAATGCTCATGCATTTCGTAATTGTAAAAACTTAACTAGTTGTACTGGCAATGGCGAAAGCCAAATTACAATGGATTGTTCGGGTATCGGATTTTACGAATGTGAGAATTTGGTGAATTGCACAGGAATCGGCATTGGAACTGATCCTGGTAGCGTGGCTACAACAAGTGGCATGGGATTTTATCAGTGTAAGAATCTAACTAACTGCAATGGTCAGGCTAGCGTTTCCGGAGGATCTGATAGCTATGGATTTTATCAGTGTACTAATTTAAGTAATTGCATAGGTAATGCATCTTCGGATGTTTCTGTTAGCTATGGATTTTATGAGTGTGAAAACCTGACTAATTGTAACGGTATCGGCGATGGAGGCAGCAATGGTTGGCATTGCGGATTTTATAAATGCAAATATTTAACGAACTGCACAGGGACAGGGCGTAGTGGAGGTGACCCCAGTGGTGGATTTTTCCAGTGTACAAATTTAGTGAGCTGCAAAGGTATTGGCTATGGGTCAAGTTATTTTGGCGGTTATGGGTTTTGTAACTGTGATGTAATGTTTGGTTGCGCTCCCAATGGAGCAAGCACAACAGCTACTTACTATGCTTGCTTTATGGCTACTAATGTTCCTGTAGGAAATACCGCAGCAGGTGGGTATAACCGATAATGTTAAAATCATCTGCAGGTATTATTTTTTCATTCCCTTTTTTCATTCCCTTTTTTCATTAATTTCTTTAAAAACAAAAAAACATTATGAAACGAAATTTTCTTTCTCCAATTCGCTACCTGCTGTTGGCAGGAGTAGCAGCGCTTGCCGGAACAAGCGTAAAAGCGTACGATTACACAGGCTATGATTATGTTGAAGACTTCAATTCACCACTCAAAAAAGGAAGTCTTGTTAACGTTAGGAATGTAGGCACTATTAACGTGCCTATTCCCAGCACTGGCAATGGTGCATGGTTTAGCTATGAGGCAGCATCCACCGAAGCGACAGCAGATACCTTGTTGAGATTCGTCACTCGAAGTCAGGGTGGACATCGTGTAGCAGCGTTCGAGTTAGACACGGCTATTAATTACGATAATTATGCAGTAGTAGAGTTTGATTGGGCGGTTAAGGTAGTTGAAGGTAACAATAACAATGAAGGGCTAATAGCAGTTCGTGATACCAACGGCAAAGAGATATTTACGCTAAGCCACAAAAGGTCTCCAGGGCGTATTAACGTAGCTGCCGATACTCTTTCTATGGAAATTGTAAGCGACGACCCGTTTGCCGTGACTGATAACAAATTTCTAAAAGTACTCAATGAAGCCGACGACCCAACGTTATCTTCAACGCTGCGCTGGTTTCACATAAAAGCCGCTATTTATGTTGGCTACGGAATAGTTTTTGAGATTACCAACGTTGGAGGAAGCGCGTATAGCAAGGCGTTTATGCTGCCTCTTCGTGATGGATTTACTCCTGCCGGCATTGATCAATTTATTGTTCGCGGGTTGCGTAATGGAGGTAATGAGGGCTGGGAAACCAAAATTGACAATATTGGCATTAAGGGTGGTAGCGGCTACGTTAGCCTTATAGACTCCCTCAACGCGCCTACTGCGCTTGTAGGCAAAACATTTTCAGCGAACAACTCCCAAGTTCCCTTTACGATTGAACGTAAAGACCCTCTTAATGATGTAGATAGCGTACTGCGGCTTTCAGTTGTTGCACAGGGAGGTAATCGGCGAGCTTTGTACGCCCTTGATAACCCGGTGCACTTTGCCAAAAAAGCTTCGATAGAGTTCGATTGGCTTGCCGGCAGCTTTGGTGGTGGCAATAGCGGCGACGAAGCCCAGATAACCTTTAGGAGTGGCGTACCTTCGATTAGCCCTCTCAATAAAGAAGACGATATCTTTACCATCTACTGTAAGAGGCAAGCAACCTCCGGCATTTACTTTGCTGTAGGTGGCATCCCCATAGGTGTTGTCGCAGACAAACCGCATGCTCCTGACTATAATACCCGTAAGGTAGAGTCAACGAGCTCTATTGCTATTGCTTATGATGAAGACGAAAATCCGATAAACGCTACTGCCGGTATTCCTGCGGCGTATCGTGCCGCTTTTAGCGACGCGCCGCTGGGAGACTTAGGGGCTACAGGAAATAACTGGTATCACGTGAAAGTTGACCTTTACGTGGGGGAGCGAGCTGCCATTACAATAAGCTCGCACGATACCATACCTGCGCTCAACGCTAAATATTTTAAGCAGGCTATAGTGGCGGCGCCGGAAGGTTGGAACCACACCGAGGTAAGCAACATGTTCATTAGCCTTACAAGGGCTGGAAATATCAACTGGCAAGCTGCATTTGATAACTTCTCTGTTCGTATAGCCGACAACGATTATGTTGAGCCGGAAAGCATCAGCATTAGCCCACAACACACAGAGACCGGGCTGAGCGGTACCAACAAACTTACGGCAATGGTAACGCCATTTGACGTAACTAATCCTGCCACTGTGTGGAGTCTGCGGAATGCTGTTGACAGCGCTGCTGCTACTATTGTTGCCGACCCTGCTAACTCGCAAGTTGCAACCCTTACGGGCGGAGTTACGCCTGGGACTGTAGGTGTAATTGCCACCACCGTAAACGGTATTTCCGATACCCTGCTTATGAATATTAAAGAGGTGTTGGTGGACAGCATTGCCATATCGGGCGACACGCTGGTTACGATAAATAATACCATTACGCTGAGCAAAGCCACATGGCCTGCCAACGCAGGAAAAGATAGCGTTACATGGTCATCAAGTAACGACAATATTGCTGTTGTTGACCCTGTAACCGGCGTAGTGACGGGGAAAGATGAAGGAGTGGCAATCATTACCGCCACTGCAAAAGATGGCAGCAATGAAATAGCGACTCATAGCGTTACGGTTAAATATTTATACGTAGCCCGAATTGACATGCACGGCGCTCGTCGCGTATTTTACACCGCAAATCCTGCGAGCGAACCATCATTTGCAGTCACGCCGGTAATTTCGCCTTCTACAGCGTCGGTAAAGACGCTCACGTGGAGCACCACCGACGCAAACATCGTTGAAGCAAACAGCGATGGCACGGTGGTTACGCTGAAGGGAGGTTACGGCAAGGCTGCCGTTACAGCTACTACTAACGATGGCTCAGGTGTAGTAGGCTACTACTACGTAGAAGTAGCTCAGGAAAGCCCCTATGCATTGTTTACAGACTTTGAGAATGGAGTGCTTGCGCCGTTCCGTACGCCCACTTCTACCGGTGGAACATCAATGCCTGCAGCAGCTTTTCAGCAGACTAGGGCTATACAAGTAGACGGCTCAGGTAGCGGAAACCGTTTTGGCATTATCGCGCTTGAAAATGCCATTGAGGGTCATGTAATTAACCTGCGCTTTGACTGGTACGCCAACATCAACGACGCTAGCCACAGAGGAGTGTTCAGCATACGCTCCGATAGCTCCAGCGCAACAGGAATTAAACATGATGCTGCTGTCGGTGCCAATACTATAGATAATAACCTCCTGACCATAAGCTACCGTATGACTGATGCAACACCCTACTTTGGCTACTATATGGGCAACTATATCAACGATGTGGCGGAGTGGCCGGAAGGTACTCAGCTTAGTAAGCTTAATAAGCTTGATACGTGGTACACTTTAGATGTGACGATTGACTTTTATCGGAGCAAGGTAGTATTTAGCATTAAAGAGCGGGATAACCCAGAGGCAACGGAAACGGTGGTGGAGGAAGACCTTCCGCGGGAAACCATTACCATTGTCAACAGAGTGAAATCGTTGCTGCCGTATGGATATAGAGTTACATCATCAATGACTATGAAGCAGGCTATCGACAATTTTGCCTACAATGCGACCACTTATGCCCTTATTCCCGTAACCTTTGAGCCGGACGGCGGTACGTTTGATGATGAATCTACCACATCCAAAGTTATCAATGTAATATCGGGTGAAACGTTTGCTAACCTTATACCCAATGACCTTACGCGGGCAAACCACGACTTCCTCGGCTGGTCTCTGCCCAACGGTACGCTCATCACCGACAGCTACACCACCACCGAGGCTGTTACGCTAACCGCCAAGTATCAGGTTCACACCTACACGGTAACGTTTGCCGGCGAAGGCATTAGCGGCATCCCCACGCAGACCGTTGACCACGGCGGCAAGGTAACGGAGCCTGCCGAGCCAAGCAGAAGCGGCTACCTCTTCGACGGGTGGTACAACGGCAGCACCTACTGGGACTTTGGCAGCGCCACCGTAACCGCCGACCTGACGCTCACCGCCCACTGGGAAGAAGACGAAGAGGGTACTACCCCTCCGCCCACCGGCGTTGACGGCAGCGTTCTCTCCGGCGTATCGCTCTACCCCAACCCGGCAGGCAGCTACGTAACGCTGAGCGGCCTGGAAGGCGGCGAAGCCATAGACTTCATTGGCGTAAGCGGAACGCTGCTGCTTTCGCGCAGGGCTGCCGGCAGCAAGGAAACCATTGATATAGCGTCGCTGCCGCAAGGCTCCTACGTGGTTCGCGTAACCAAGGGACGCGCAGCAGCGCAGCTCAAGCTGGTGGTAGTGAAGTAGCCGGCAGCGCCGATAAGTTGAGAGTTGAGAGGGAAGATTTTGAGCGGCGGGCATGTTGCAAACCGCTTCTCAGGCTTCGCTCTCAATTCTCAATTTTTTTAGCACACAGATTTTATTTTTTTAGCACACAGATGAATTTTTTTTGCACACAGATGACACAGATTTTATAGATTTACACAGATTTTGTCGGTTCCCGAAACCTCATTTTTACCTAATTTTTTCAACAAAACAACCTCAGTAGCAATGATTTAATATATATAACGTAACCTCATTACCTCATTATGCCTCGTGCGGTTTAGGAATGACGAATAAACAAGATATAACAGTTAATAAAGTTGTCGTCCCTGCGGGACTGCTCGGACGAGCGAGCATCCGTGCATCTCCGCTCCGTATGCTAAAGCATACGGTTAATAAAGTGTCGTCCCCCTCGGCTACGCTCGGGGCAGGCTCTGCGGGACTGCTCGTTGTAGAGATGTGGCGCACCGTGTCTCTACGTAGGTATGCTGCAATCCGTATGCTGCAAACCCCGCAGGGGTGACACTCTATTAACCGTATGCTTCAGCATACGAGGACAAGCAGGAGGCTCCCGCTAAGTCCCGCAGGGACGACACTTTATTAACCGTATGCTTTAGCATACGGAGCGGAGATGCGCGGATGCTCTCCTGTCCGAGCAGTCCCGCAGGGACGACACTTTTATATTCGTTATATGTTATTTATTTCTTATCCCTTAATTCAAAATTCAAAATTCAAAATTTCCAAAGCCATGTTTAGATTAGCGTTAACCATACCGTTTTTTGCCGCTTTGGCTTTTACTGCCCACGCTGCCCGGCAAATGGAGCAGCTCAACCGAGGGTTGATGGCCGTAAAGGCGGGCAGCGGCGTTTACCTGAGCTGGCGGCTGCTGGGCGCCGACAACTACCACGCCACCCGCTTTAACGTGTACCGCGACGGGGCGCTCATCAGCGAGCTCCCTGCCGACGCCCCTACCTGCTACACCGACGCCGGCGGAACACCTGCATCGGTTTACAGCGTAAAGGCCATAGACGACGGCGCAGGAATATCCGACAGCACAGCCGGCGTAACCCCCTGGGCAGAGCAGTACAAATACATCCAGCTTCAGCGACCGCCCGGCGGCGTAACGCCGCCAAACATAACCAGCGACAGGGAGTATCCCAGCGGCGAAAGCTACACCTACCTCCCGAACGATTGCAGCGTGGGCGATTTGGACGGCGACGGAGAGTACGAGATAGTCGTGAAGTGGGATCCCAGCAACTCGAAAGATAACTCGCAAACCGGCATCACCGGCAACGTTTACATAGACGCCTACAAGCTCGACGGCACGCGCCTGTGGCGCATAGACTTGGGTAAAAACATTCGCGCCGGAGCGCACTACACCCAATTCATGGTGTACGATTTTGACGGCGACGGCTACGCCGAAATGGTCTGCAAAACAGCGCCCGGCACCGTTGACGGCGAAGGCAGCTACGTAATTATGGGCAGCGATGACCCGCAGGCCGACTACCGGAATAAAAATATCTCATCGAGCGGAAACAGCCGGACGGGCTTTGTGCTCAGCGGCCAGGAGTACCTGACGCTCTTTGACGGGCAAACGGGCAGGGAGCTGCACACGGTGCCCTACAAGCCCGCGCGGGGCGCGGTATCGTCGTGGGGCGACAGCTACGGCAACCGCGTTGACCGCTTTTTGGCCTGCGTGGCCTACCTTGACGGCGAGCGCCCCAGCGTGGTCATGTGCCGCGGCTACTACACCCGCGCCACGCTGGCGGCCTACGACGTGGTGAACCGGCAGCTGGTGGAGCGCTGGTTTTACGACTCGGGCTCGTCGGGCGGAGCGTTTGGGCAGGGCAACCACAACCTCTCCGTTGCCGACGTTGACGGCGACGGCAAGGACGAAATCATTTACGGCTCCTGCGCCATAGACCACGACGGAAAGCTCATGTACCGCACCGGCCTGGGGCACGGCGACGCCATGCACCTCTCGGATTTAGACCCCGACCGCCCCGGGCTGGAGGTTTGGGAGGTGCACGAGGAAACGGGAGCCGGCAAGTACGACTACGAAATGCACGACGCCCGAACCGGCGCTATCATTTGGCGCTCGGATACGTACGCCACCGACAACGGGCGCGGCCTGGCAGCCGACATCGACTCCGCCCACCGGGGCTTTGAAATGTGGAGCAGCAGCGGCGCCGGCGTGTACAGCTGCAAGGGTGTGCAGGTAGCCACGTCGAAGCCCTCCACCAACTTCAGGATATACTGGGACGGCGACCTGCAGGACGAGCTGCTCGACGGAAACAAGCTGGACAAGTGGACGGGCAGAGGCTCAAGCCGCCTCATAACGTTCAGCCTTGGCGCGTCGGTAAACGGCACCAAGGCCAACCCATGCCTTAGCGCCGACATATTGGGCGACTGGCGCGAGGAGGCGCTCTACTACAGCGCAACCTACCCCGACCGCCTTATTCTGTACGCCACCACCATCCCCACAGCGCACAGGTTCTTTACGCTGATGCACGACCCCGTTTACCGGATGGGCGTGGCGTGGCAAAACGTGGCCTACAACCAGCCGCCCCACCTGGGCTTTTACCTGCCCGATAGCGTTGAAAATCTGAAATCGGTCGTTGTCAGCTTCGACCCGCAGGGCGGCATTTTTGCCGACAGCACCACCGCAGCTAAGGCTATTCGCGTAGCGCGGGGTGAGGCGTTTGCCGACCGCGTACCCGAGGTTGCCAGGGATGGCCATGTTTTTCTTGGCTGGTACTTTAGCAGCGGCAGCCCGTACAACCCCGATACAGCGCTCACGTCGGCTGCCACGATCGCCGCCCGCTGGGGGCGGAGCTGCACGGTGCGCTTCATTGGCAACAGCGTTACCGCGTGGGATACGGTGGTTACCTACAGCACTCCAGTCGCCATGCCCCGGCCTCCCCTCCGCGAGGGCTACGCGCTGGCGGGATGGACGCGCAGCGGCGCGCTCTGGAGCTTCGATACCCCCGTTACCGAAGATATGACTCTTGTGGCTAAATGGGAGGAGGTAAAAACCGGCGTACCGGAGGCGCCGGACAGCGAGCCGCTGCTTGAGCTGTACCCCAACCCCGTCCTCAACGGTCGGCTGACGGTTACAGCCGCCGGCCTGCAGCGGGGCGACAGGATAGCGCTCTACACCATGCAGGGCAGCCTGGCAGCCAGCTACGAGGCCGCCGGAGCAACAACCGTCATCGACCTTAGCCGCCTGCCGCAAGGCGTATATTTTGTAAAAGCGGGTAGCGGAAAGGGAAGAAAGGTGGTGGTTGGGAAATTTTAGAAGTTGGAGGTATATACATGCGGTTACGCAAACCTCATTTTCACCTAATTTTTTAAACAAAATAACCTCATTAGCAATGAATTAATACATGTAACGTAACCTCATTACCTCATTATACTTCACGCGGTTTAAAATTGTTTTGTACCTTTGCTGTCAACCTTAATAATCAGAACGTAGAATTTAAATATTGAAAAATTACATCTAATTTACTGGTTATTAATCTTTTGAAAAACAAAAAATGCGCTCAGTGCTATTATAATACATTAAATATCAGAATATTATAAATTTTTTGTCGGGTACTAAGAATGACGGTAGAAGAAATTAGAGACATATCAATAGACAGCGCGGATGTTTACTATGAATACCTGAAGCAAAACGGAAAAGGTATTCAAGAGGTGGATGTTGCTGAAATAGAGTATTTGCAGAGCTATGCAGCGCTGATAAAATTACGTATAAATGCAAAATTATTCGATATTGAAACGATTGCATTTAAAAATTTAAGAAATAATAAGAGCTATGATGCTTCGGAAATTAAAATTATAGAATACGACAACGATAAAAATATTCTCCTGATTAGGCCCACAAAAGATAGCGTTGAAGCATTTTCGAATTTGAAAACCTCAGACCTCAAGCTGATTTCAGATTTGAAATTTTTAGTCCAAAGAGTTAAGACTTGGTATGAGCTAAACGGAGCAAAGCTTGCCTTGCCGGCAAAAGCGTCAAAGTATGCTGACGATTTTCGGAATATTGAATTTTTTCAAGGTCTTGAGCCTTCGGATAATCAAAAAAAATCCTTAGAAAATATTTTTACCAACCCCTTTGCCTACGTATGGGGAGCGCCCGGAACGGGAAAAACACAGTTTGTCCTGTCTTACGCCGTTTTACACTACATCAAAAAGGGCAGCAAAATTGCGATTTTAGCGCCAACCAACAACGCTATTGAGCAGGTTTTGAGCGGCGTAATAAAAATGACGGATAAAGCCGGCGTTGACAGAAAGCGAATATTGCGCTTGGGTGTTCCCTTAAAAAAATTTGCAGAAAAATATCCGGAGGTCTGCGAGGAACAGGGCATACAAAAAAAAATACACGAAATTGATAAGCAAATTAGCATCTTAGAGAGAATTCAAGCCTACCGGTCAACGCAAAAGTTTGCTGAGCAAGCGACCTCCGCTATTGAGCAATTCGACAAAATAGAAAATTCTTACGGCAAGCACAGAAAAGAAAAGAGGCGCGAAATTGATAGCGTAAACACGGATTATAAGAAAAAAGAAATCGAAGCTGAATTGTTTCAGGAAGAAGTAGCAAAATGCAGCAGGCAGCTGGAGAACTATTCGCTTAGCGTAAATTCATTTTCCAACAGGGTTATCAAGCTGTTCACTTCAAAGCCAACTCCGCTGGAAAAAACGATAGCCGAAGTTAAAAATGAAATATTTAACCTCAAAAAGGAGCTGGAGTTCAGCAAATTTCAGCTGTCCGAATTGGGCAAAAAGAGGGATGAGCTGCAGGCGGAAATAGCGACGTTAGATAATACGCAAGGTAAATATATTCAAAATTTTAAAAGCCAGTTTGAAGCCCGCAAGGAGCTTTATGGCATGGTGAAAAAATTATCAGCATCAAACTATGGTGAGGTTAAGGGTAAAATCAGCAAAAGCATTGCGGCGATTAAAAAGCAGCTGGAGGTGGACAGACATCTGCTTCCCGAATACGAAAGCGCTTCCTTGCTGAGCATTGACGAGGAGCTGCGCAGCTACAAAGAGGTTCGCGCCAAGTTAGCGGCGACCTCAACAGAAGAAAGGTTAAAAACCGTAAATGTAGTTGCCTGTACGCTGGATGGCTACATAGGAAGGTATGCGGACGCCATGCTGAATGTTGAGCATATTTTCTTAGATGAAGCCGGATATGCAAACATGGTCAAAGCGCTTACGCTGTTTAACCATTCGGTTCCCATTTCGTTTTTGGGAGACCACATGCAGCTGCCACCCGTTTGTGAGATAAATGATAGAGACATTGAGAGAGACGATAAGTATGCTAACATGTTTTTGTGGGCGCAATCTGCAATTTTCCTCGATACCCTGTTTGTAAGCGAAAAAAATGCCTGTAAGTATGCTTATCTGAAAAATTTGCCGCTCAAACCCGGCGCCATTACTAAAACTTCGCTAAATTCAACCTTCAGGTTTGGCGATAGTTTAGCCAAAATTTTGGCCGGGTATGTTTATGATGGGGACTTCAAATCTTCAGCTCTTGGCGGAAAAACAAAAATACTGTACGCTCATGCCGCAAAGAAGGAAGCACTCTATTCAAGAACTTCGATGGAGGAAGCTGAAAAAATTCAGGACATAGTAAATGCCTTAAAGCAATCGCTAAATGAGGATTTTGTCGTTTTAACCCCCTACAAAAAACAGCTTAAATTGCTGGGCAATCGCTTGCCGCAGGAAAGAAATGATTTAAAAATACTGACAGTACATGCCTCGCAAGGCCGAGAGTGGGATACGGTTATTTTAAGCGTTGTGGATACGGCCGATAAATGGTTTGTGGATACGGCACATCCTATTTCAAAAGGGCTGAACTTGGTTAATACTGCTGTTAGCAGAGCAAAAAAAAGGTTGATTATCGTTTGCGATACAGCGTATTGGTTAAACCAGAGCGGGCAGCTGCTTACAGACCTTTTAAAAAACGGAGAAAATATAGGCCAAATTCATTCATTTTCATCATGCAAAACGTAAAAACAACTCTTTTTCTTTCGGCGGCGGCGCTGCTGTGCGCCTGCGGCGAGGGCAACCCGCCAAAGATAGACCGGCAGGCGCTTGTTGAGCGCAACTCGCCGGTGGTTACCGCTGTCGATAAGCTATCGTCGCTCACCCTTGGCAACGGCAACTTTGCCTTTACCGTTGACGCCACGGGGCTTCAGACGTTCCCCGAGCATTACGCCGAGGGCGTACCTCTCGGTACGCAGTCGCAATGGGGGTGGCACAGCTTCCCCAACGTCAACGGCTACAAGCCGTGCGAGGCGCTGCGGGATTACGACTTCAGGGGGCGAAAGGAGCCGTACTCCGTGCAGCTGCGCGAGCCTGCCCGCCGGCGGGACGCCGTGAGCTACCTGCGGGCTAACCCCCACCGCCTGCACTTGGGCAACATCGGGCTGGAGATTACAAAAAACGGGCAGCGCGCGGGCGTGGAGGATATTAAGGATGTGCGGCAAAAGCTCCACCTGTGGAGCGGCTGCGCCGGCAGCTCTTTTTGCGTTGACGGCGATAGCGTTACCGTGAGCGCCGCCGTTCACCCAACCCGCGACGCGGTGGCGGCGCACATTAGCTCGCCGCTCATCGGCAAGGGCAGGCTTGGCGTAAACCTGCGCTTTGCCTACCCCACCGGCGCCCACACCGACGACGGCTGCGACAGGACGGCGCCCCAAAAGCATAAGACCGAGGTAGCGGCGATAAGCGACTCCTCGCTGCTGCTGAAGCGTACGCTCGACAGCGCCGTTTACTACGTCAGCGTGGCATGGTCGGGCAGGGCGACGACGTCTTGGCCTGAGCCGCACCGCTGCGTTATTGCGCCGGAGAGCGGCGACTTTTCGTTTGTGTGCGAATTTGCCGAGGCGCCTCCCGCACAGCCTATAGACGACGCTGCTGCCGTGATTGCAGAGGCCTCGCGGTATTGGCAGTCGTTCTGGCGCGGCGGCGGGGCTGTTGACTTTTCGGAATGCACCGACGCCCGCGCGCCGGAGTTGGAGCGGCGGGTGACGCTCTCGCAGTACTTGCTGGCGGTGCAGTCGGCAGGGGTGTATCCGCCGCAGGAAACGGGGCTGACTTACAACAGCTGGTTTGGCAAGTTTCACCTCGAAATGCACTGGTGGCACGCTGCCCACTTCCCGCTTTGGAGGCGCGACAGCCTCCTTTTGCGGAGTGTGGGGTGGTACGAAAAGGCGCTGCCTGTTGCCAAATCCATTGCCGAGCGGCAGGGTTTTGAGGGCGTACGCTGGATGAAGATGACCGACCCCTCGGGCGAAGAAGCCCCTTCGAGCGTAGGCTCTTTCCTCATTTGGCAGCAACCCCACATCATATACCTGCTGGAGCTGCTTTACCGCAACAGCCCGTCCCCCGAATTTATTGAGAGGTACGCCGAGCTGGTAGAGCAAACTGCCGCCTTCATGGCCTCCTTTGCCACTTACGACGAGGCCGGTAAGCGCTACCTGCTCAAGGGAATTATTCCGGCGCAGGAAACCCTTAGAGCTTCCGAAACCGTCAACCCCCCGTTTGAGCTGTCGTACTGGCATTACGCCCTGTTAGTTGCCCAGCAGTGGCGGGAGCGGAGAGGAGCGCCGCGCAACCCGCAGTGGGATGATATTGCGGACAACCTCTCCCCCCTCGCCGCAAAGGACGGGCTTTACCTCGCCTCCGAGGACGCCGTATCGACCTACACCGACGTGCGCTTTACCTCCGACCATCCGGCGGTGCTGGGCGCCGTGGGCGTTCTCCCGATGAGCAGGCTTGTCCGTAAGGATTACATGGAGAACACGCTGAGCTGGATTTGGGATGGCTGGAATTGGGATAAAACCTGGGGGTGGGACTACCCCATGGTGGCCATGAGCGCCGCCCGCTTAGGCAACCCCGCCAAGGCGGTGGGCGCGCTGCTTATGGACAAGCGAACAAACACCTACCTTGTGGGCGGAAATAACTATCAGGACGACAGGCTCAGGGTATATCTGCCCGGCAACGGCGGGCTGCTCGCCGCCATCGCCATGATGTGCGCAGGCTGGGATGGCTGCACCGTCAAAAATCCGGGATTCCCAAAGGACGGAACGTGGAATGTGCGGTGGGAAAACCTTGCACCGGCACCTTGATAATTAATAATTAACAATTAATAATTAATAATTTACAATAGACATGGGCGCTCAACCCGCAGGGTTGAATGTGAATAACCCCCAATGAAGCGAAGCGATTGGGGGAGGAGATGAAGAAGGAGGAGGAGTGGAGAGGAGAGGAGAGGCGAGAGAGCATGTAAATTCTGAAAATTCTGAAATTCTGTTCAAAATTCTGTAATATGAACTTCAAAGCAGTTATGCTGTGCCTGCTCTCTGCGTATAGCAGCGGGGCAACGGCGCAGCCGTCCGTCGGCTACTGGCACGGCAAGGAGCGTACGCTGCGCTACGCGCCTCAAGGCGATGACTTTGTTATTGTCAACGGCGACAAGCGCTTTAACCGTGCGCTGTACGGTACGCACACCGGGTTTCGCGTGGAGGCGGGCGATTTGCCCGAATTTGGGCTGTACCTGCCCGGCATGGGCGGCAACATGCGGCTGGGCGTTATTCGCGGAGCCAAAAGCATGTGGCTCAACGATTGCCAAAGCGTCAAAGCTACCTACCGGCCGGGCGCTATGGTATATGACCTCTCCGACCCGCTTTTTGGCGCTATGCAGCTGACGGCGCTGGCCATGAGCGGCGCCGAGGGGATGATTGTCAAAGTCGCCGGCGCGCAGCTGCTGCCCGGCGTAGAGCTGTTCTGGACGTACGGCGGCGCCAGCGGAAAGCGCTTCTCGCGGGACGGCGACCTGGGGGCAGATCCGCCCGACTGCTTTGACCTCAAGCCCGAAGCCTGCGTTGGCAATACCTTTTCGCTATCCGGCAGCAGCTTCGACCTTGCGATTGGAAATGGCGAAGGCGCAAAGCGGCTCACCGGCATTTTTCCGGCGGCGAGCCGCCTGAAGCTCAGCTCGCCCCGCCTTCCGGCAGCACCTTTGGGTATGTGGCAGTCGAGCGCAGCAGACGAGGCGTACGGGCTTGCGGCGCTGCTCAACGGGCGCTGTCCGGTAGCCGCCGGCGAGGAGTACTTTATGGCCGTGCTGCGCAAGCCGACGGAAGGTGCGCCGGCTTACGGCGAGCTGAGCGCCTGCTTTGAGCAGGCCGAGGCGTCCCGAAGCAAGCTTGCGCAAACGGTACGGATAGCTACCCCCGACCCCTACTTCAACCCGCTGGGCGGCGCGCTAAGCGTTGCTGCCGACGGCATCTGGGAGCCGGACTCGTGGCTGCACGGCGCTGTGGGCTGGCGAATGAAGCTCACCGGATGGCGGGCGGCATACGTTGGCGACGCTGTGGGCCGGCACGATTTGGCAAGGCGGCACTTCGACGGCTACGCGGCCTCGCAGGTAACCAATATCCCCCCTACAATCCCTCACCCTGCGCAGGACTCGCAGTTGAACCTTGCCCGCGCCGAAAAAAAGTGGGGTACGCCGATGTACAGCAACGGCTACATTTGCCGAAACCCAAACCAGACGGGGGTTATGCACCACTACGATATGAACCTGTGCTACGTTGACGAGCTGCTGTGGCACTTCTGCTGGACAGGCGACATGGATTACGTCCGCAAAATGTGGCCGGTGCTTGAGCGGCATCTGGCGTGGGAAAAGCGCAACTTCGACCCCGACGATGACGGAATGTACGACGCGTACTGCTGCATTTGGGCAAGCGACGCCTTGCAGTACAGCAGCGGAGGCGTTACGCACTCGTCGGCGTACTGCTACAGAGCCAACAGGATGGCCGCCGAAATAGCGCAAAAGATTGGCAAATCTCCCAAGCCCTACGCCGACGAAGCCGAAAAAATACGAAAGGCGGTTGATGAAAATTTGTGGCTAAGCAGGTTAGGTAGATGGGCGGAGTACAAGGATTTTATGGGGCGCAAAGCGGTTCACCCGGAGGCCGCAGCGTGGACGGTTTACCACGCAATAGACGCGGGCATGTGCGATCCGTTTCAGGCATATCAGGCAACCCGCTACGTGGATACGGAAATCCCGCACATTCCCGTCAGAGCGCACGGGTTAAGGGATGAGGGCTACGCCACCGTGGCCACCACAAGCTGGATGCCCTACTCGTGGTCTATCAACAACGTGGCCTTTGCCGAGGTGAATAGCGTGGCGCTGGCCTACTGGCAGAGCGGACGCTACGAGGAGGCGTTTCGCCTGCTCAAAAGCTCCATCCTCGACGGCATGTACATAGGCGCAAGCCCGGGAAATTTTGGGCAAATAAGCTTCTACGACGCTGCGCGGGGAGAGTGCTACCGCGATTTCGGCGACCCCATAGGCGTGGCTTCGCGGGCAATCGTGCAGGGGCTTTTCGGCATCTACCCCGACGCTATGAATGGCCGCTGGGTAATACGTCCGGGGTTTCCCGACGCTTGGGACAGCGCCTCCATCACCACCCCCGATATTTCGTTTACCTTCAACAGAACCTTCACCGCCGCAGGCTCCGTACGCGAAACGTACATCGTCGAAAAGCTGCCCTGCAGCTTGGATTTGCTCCTGAAAGCCCGCACCGACAGGATAGCAGCGCTAACCGTAAACGGCAAAAAGGTAGCGTGGACGCTGGCCGAAAACGCCGCAGGCTATCCGCTGGTGAAAATTCATGCGGAGCATGCAGAGCGCGACAGCGCCTGCTGCATACAGGTAGAATGGGGAGGAAAGGCGTTAGACAAGCCGCTGTACCCGGCAACGTCGGCCCTGGGCGAAGCGTGGCAGCTGAGCGTCGCCACCGGCAACCTCCTGCAGCTCTACGACCCGCAGGCCGTACTTGGAGCGGCGAGGCAGGACAAGCGCACGGCGGCAGGCATGCTGCAAGGCGAAAAAGGGCATCGAACGCTCTTTGTTCAGCTGGAGCAGGGGCAAATGAAGTGGTGGCAGCCTGTGCACGTCGAAGCTACCGACAGGTACGAGGTGGCAGACTTTGACGCAGAAGCTGCCGAGCTCCGGTTTGCCATACGCAACAACACCGCAAAAGCGCTATCGGGTACGCTGCAGCTGAATTACGGGTCGCCCCAGGCCTTTACGGTGCAGGTGGCTATACCTGCCGGCGGAAAATCAGACCCTATTGTTGCTCCGGCGGGAAAGGCCATGACCGGCGGCAACAGCGTAGCCCTGCTGGACGGAAATCAGCTCGCCTGCTGCACCACCCTAACCTGCTGGAACATTCCGCAGGCGGCGGTGCGCTACGAGGCAGTGGCGCTGGACAGCCTGATGAACGCCTCCGTTTCGCAGATTTTCAAAAACGAGTACCTGACCCCGCGCTCGCCCTACACCACCCTGCAAATACCCAAGCAGGGAATTGGCGAATGGTGCCATCCGCTGATGACAGCCGCTATTGACGACTCGGGCTTACGCGCTGCCGCCAAAAACGGCTTGCTGCAAACGCCGCCCGGCATACCGTTCAAAACTACAGCAACGCCTGCCGCGCACAACGTTATTTTCACCTCGCTGTGGGATGTTTACCCGGACAGGGTGGAGATACCCCTTAGCGGCAGCGCTACCCACGCCTACCTGCTGGTGGCCGGCAGCACCAACCACATGCAGTACCGCGTTGCCAACGCGGTGGTGACGATGGAGTACACCGATGGCTCCTCCGAAAGGCTGGAGCTGGTAAACCCCGAAACATGGGCGCCTGTTGAGCAGGATTTTTACGTGGACGGCTACGCCTTTCGCCTGAAAGCGCCCCGTCCCTACAGAGTACACCTCAAGTCCGGTTTGGCGAGCCGCAACCTTGCAAAGGATTTGGGCATAGAAGGAGTGTACGGCAGAGCCATTGACGGCGGGGCGGGGATAATCCTCGATTTGCCGTTAGATGGGCGCAAAACGCTGAAAAAGCTGCAGCTGGAAACCTTAGCCAACGACGTGGTGGCAGGGCTTATGGCGCTAACGCTGGTAAGAGCAGAGAGCGGAATTTTTAGGTACGGGGATAAGAGATAAGCGGTACACGTTTCCATTATTAAGGCATCGGGTACCCTATTTTTTTACAAAAACGCCATCTCTTTCGGCATCTATTGCCCCGCCTTCATACGCGCACACGCCCATACGCGGGGAGTTGACAACCGGCATAGCAGCATATTCTTTGAAATCTTCACACTCTTTTGCATGCTTCTTAGCGCATTTACCGCAGAACAGGCTATCTTCGTCCCACCCGTGGACGGTACAGATTTGCGTGGCAGTCTCTTTTTTGCATGTGTCGCACAGCCATTCCAACGGTTCGTTGCGCGAGAGCAGGACAACTTCTTCGTCTGCTCTGACCGGATATTCTTCTACAACGGTTAGCACAAGCATGGTCGAACTTCCGAAATCATACTCGTATCTCAGCTTCAAGCCTTTATCAAGTACTTTTTCTGCTTTTCGGCTCATGGGAACTTCGCCGCTTGTGTCTTCCATGAGCTTTTCGTACTGCTTGAGCTTTCCTTTCGCCAACAATTCTTCCGCCTCAAAAAAATTCCATATACCGCCTCCCTGTTGCCTATTTTTCGGATTGGTGAAGGCGCTCATGTGTCCGCAACATTCGAGCCAAATGTTCCGAAGAAACCCGTCGATATCTTCCATTGCGGCTTTGCCGTCTATCCAAAGCGAAAGAAAATAGGACGAGCTGCTCCATTTCGGGTCAGATTCCACCTTCACCAAATACGACCGTCCTGCTGTCTTTTCTTTCGTTTTTTGCTTCAAATGAATTTGCAAATGGCGGTTAATACTTGCCTTGGCAAATGTTTCACCACAAAAAAGACACTTGCCTTCTGACTTCGGATTTTGCTTCATTATTTTTGAATTTTTTTAATCGGAGTAAATACTTATTGAATAATGCCGTAAAGTTAAGCATATATTTGCAATATCCAAAAAAAGACGGTGATGTCCATATTTCTACTGATTTGGACTTTATAGACAGGCACTATTTATTTTATTTTTCCAGCAGCTTTGCCACCTCCAATCCGGCGAGAAAAATGGCGCCCAGCCCGTGGATATCGTTGTATGGAGCAGGGCGGTCGTAGTAGAATTTAATATCGTCGCCTATTCCCGTGCCTTCGCAGATGCCGGTCACCGCACCGTCTCCGGTGATTTGCGTTGTAATTCCCTGCCAGCCTTTAATGGCAATGGTTTGGTAGCGCCGGTCTATCCATCCGTTGTTTACGGCGAGCGCTATGGAGTAGGTGAACATGAGCGTACAGGAGGTTTCGAGGTACGAATCTTCTTTATTCAGGACTTGGTGCCACAGCCCTGTCTGGCTCTGATGCTGGGCGGTATTCAGTATCTGACGCTGCAGCAGCGCGATTATTTCGTTGCGGCGGGGATGTCCGGCGGGCAGCAGCCGCAGCAGGTCGGCCGTAGCCATCATCATCCATCCGTTGCAGCGTCCCCAGAATGTTCCGCCGTGCGCCTTCAGGTCGTCGTAGTAGCAGTGCCACATCAACCCTGTACGCTCGTCGAAGAGATGCTGGTGAAAAAGGGCTACCTGCTTGACCGCTTCGTCAAAATACTCCTGCTGGCCGGTCAAGACGCCCATCCGTGCCAGGAACGGGACGCTCATGTAGAGGTCGTCGGCCCACACGGTGTTGCGGTGCGGGTGAGCGCGCGAAAGAATGCCGTCGGGCAGGCGCAGCTGCGTCTTCATGATGTGCGCGGCGGCGGCGTCAATATACGCTTTGTATGCCGGCTTTTTTTCGGTCATGTAGAGCTCTATGAGGCTTGCGCCCATGGCGCCGCAATCGTCAAGTTCGGCCACCTTGATGGCCTGCGCCATCGGGAACCCCCATTGGTTTTTACCGTCGTACACGGATTTCAAGTATTCGTAATCCCTGAAGAAAAACTCGAAATTCTTTTTTGTATAATTCTTGTACCTGTCCACGCCCGTTTCTTCGCCGAGGCGGTTGAATCCGATATGTATCACGCCGTTCCAGTACTTCCAGTCGTTATAGCCGTTCTGCGGAACCACCTGGCGGTTGTAGCCGTGCTTTTGCAGGTTGGCGACCAGCTCGCCCGTTCCCTTGTCGTAGTAGAGATACGTGGTGTTCTTCACCACGTTGTCGGCCACTTTGCCGACGGTGTTCAGCACGCTTTGCTTCGAAAGGTTTTGCGCCAACGCAGCGGTTGACATCATCATGGTCAAGATAAAATAATAAAAAGACTTCATAAGAATTAAGAATTAAGAATTAAGAATTGAGAGTTATACTTCGCGTGGCATGGTTTTGTGCATTGCCCGTAAGGGTATTCATATCAATAGAACAACGTACCGACAAGCCCGATTTATTGCCCGTAGGGCATTCATCTCTTAGCTGTTAATCCCCTAATGAAGAAGGCATAAAAATAACCCGTGCACAGCATAAGAGTTTTTTTTGCTCTTAACTTTTCGTTCTGTTTATTCAATCCGGTCTTCGTCTGCTACGATTTTCTGCCAAGTTTCCTGCCAATTTTCCTATAAAACGTGCAAAGGTGTATATTTTTTTTGATACGTATGTATTAATAAAAGTTAAAATATTAAAATACATGGTAATGGATTGCTGCAAATAGCTCTGAAAGAGTTACATCAATAGCACAGGGCAACGCTCTGTGTCGAAAACGCCCCTCGACGTTACGCCCCAGCGGGGCGTAATCTGTTTCGCTCTATTTGATTACGCCCTTTCAGAGCTTTTTACATCTTCCTATCACGGCTTGGGTATGCCCCGTCTCTACGCAGGTGGGGGATTAGGTTCGCCTGCTTTTTAAAGTGTTCGCGAGTTTGCTTGATTTGTTTTTATGAGGGTGCTTATGAGCTCGCTCCGCTCCGAATGAAAGGGAAGAAAAACAAGTTACTGCTTTTTCAAAGCGGCCAGCTCGGCCAGCGCATGAGCAAGGGCTTCCCGCTCGGCGGCAAGGGCAGCGTCTTTTTCGGCGTTGGCTTCCCGCTCGGCGGCAAGGGCAGCATCTTTTTCGGCGTTGGCTTCCCGCTCGGCGGCAAGGGCAGCATCTTTTTCGGCAAGGGCAGCGTCTTTTTCGGCGTTGGCTTTTCGCTCGGCGGCAAGGGCTGCATCTTTTTCGGCAAGGGCCTGCGCATCTTCTTTTTTGGCTTCATGGCGACCCTCTGCCTTCGCCGAGGCAATTTGGCTGAGCTTGTGGCTGCGATCATCCCGCAGCGCATCGTACTCCGCGCGCTCCTCTTCCGTCAGCTTATCGTAAGCCAGCATTTCACGCGCTTTGTCTAAACCTTTCGCCGTAAATTCGTCCTTTATGGTGTTGGTCTTCAAAAAGTATATCCACTCGTCCAGCGTGTCCTTCGCCACTTCGTCAAAGTTGTTGATCTTGAGAATGTAGTAC
>JAISAC010000011.1 GCA_031266935.1 Prevotellaceae bacterium | reverse complement strand
CGCGGCGCCGCAGTGGTTGGGCACCATGTCCATAATCCATTTTATGCCCCGCCGGTGGGCTTCGTCCACCAGGGTTTTGTAAAGGCTGTTGCTGCCGAAGCGCGGGTCGATGCGGTAATAATCGGCGCAGGCATAGCCGTGGTATGAGGTGTACGACTCATTGTCGAACAGCAGCGGCGTAGGCCACACTGCCGTTGCGCCCAATTCCTGTATGTAATCCAAATGATTGAGGATGCCCTGTATGTCGCCGCCATGACGGCCGTAAGGGCTTTTGCGGTTCGCTTTTTCAACGGCGTCTTTGTGCGAGTCGTTGTCCGGGTTGCCATTGGCAAAGCGGTCGGGCATGAGCAGGTAAATCATGTCGGATGCATCAAATCCTTTCCGGTTGGCCGAACCTTCGCTCCTCGCCGCAAGGACATATTGCCGCGTGATTTTTTCTTCTCCCTGCGACAATTCAAACGTATAGGTTCCCGGGGTTGCATCGGGTGCAATCTGCACGTCGGCAAACAAGTAGTTCGGACTTTCGGCCTGGTGTATGCCGGCCACCGAAACGCCTTGTTCCACGCATCGCACGGTAGCGCCTTGCAGGTTGCTGCCGTAAAACAGCAACTGCAAAGGCTGCTTCATGTCTATCCACCAATTCAACGGCTCTACACGTTCTATTTTCATTTGTGCAAAAAGTGAGGTTACGAACACTGCGCATAAAGATAGCGTAATTATTCTTTTCATTTTGCGTATATTTTATAGCCCTACAACCGTGATGGTTTTACCGGTGTCCGGCGTTTCTTTTCTCATGTAGATTTTATCGTCCCACTTGCCGTCGGGGCGGCGGTCGAAAAGGAGCAGCCAGCCTTCGGTGCAGCCATACACGTCCATGTAGCGGGCGGTTTGCTCAAGACCTTTCTTCAACGACTTCTCGCCGCGCCATATTTTGAGCTCAATCGGGTATTTGCACTTTTCATATACCAGACAAATATCAAGGCGGCCGCCGCCTGCCGCCATCTCCCGGATTATCTGCCCGCCGCCGTTGGCAACCCGCTGCAAAAACGCCATCAATATCAGGTGCGGTGCAGCCTCCTTATATTCAAACCGCTCTATCCATATAGCGCTGTTTTCGCGCCAGAACTGCTGAAAATCGCGCATCAGGTAATCCATGTCGATGCGCCCGTCTTTCAGGTAGTGGGGAATTTGAGCCGCGGGAACAACGCTTTGCAGGATGTTTTCTTGCATGTGGGCGTTGAGCGTACGGACAATCACTTCGGCGTAGATGGGGTTGGCCGGCTCTATTTTTTTCTCCGGTGTTACGCGGATTAAGCCCAGGTCGCGAGTACAGTAAAAGTCATCGGTGAACGTGTCGACCACCTCGCCTATTATCATCGGCTCTATGACCCGGCGCACCCGCGCTTCTTTCAGCCGTTCGAGCAGGCTGTCGATGTGCGTGTCGCGCCGCAGGATGATAGTTTGGATGGCCTTTGCCACCATGTCGGCGGTAACCGGCTGCGCGTAGTCGTAGTCGAGCGCCTTCACAATCACTTCGCGGGCTATGGCGTTCACTAACCAGGGCTGCCCCTGCGTTTGTTCCCATACCAGGTCTATAGCGCCGGTCTCAAATTGCTGTCCGCTTTCATCGGTATGCTGCCGGTAAAGTTGCGCGATTTTTTCTTTGGTGAAATTTTTCAGCGTAAGCGCTTCCGCTATGATATTAAACGGGCTGGCGCTGCCCAGCGACTCGCTGTCGGGGCGCACCCTGACTTTGAAGTCGCGGATGTTGCGCATCCCCACCAGCGCTACGGAGTGAACAAAAGGTGTGGTGGAGCGCTCGTTATAGTCATAACGTAACTGTCGCAAAAAGGAAATTAATGTCGCCTCGCTCAAGCAGTCGGCTTCGTCGAACAGGATAACCAGCGGCTTGTCCAAGAGCATGCAGTACTGTGTAAGTGTCCACCTTAACAGATCGGTAAAATCATTATAGTCCGCTTTGGCAAACTCCGCCGCGTGTGGTAATTTTCTGAGAAAAAGTGAATTTTTAATGATGCTGATAATTTTCGGTATCCCTTTCTCAGCATCTACTACCCCCTGCAGGCCTTCGAGCGAGCAGTACAGCGTATAGTATTTTCCTCCGGCGTTTAGCCTTTTCGCCAAATCCTGCAGGTAGGTGGTTTTCCCGCTTTGCCGCGCCGCGTGGATTACAAAATACTGATTCATGTCAACCAGCTGCTCCACGCCTTTCAGACGGGTAGCCGCCTCAATCATGTAGTGTGTTCCGGGGATACAGGGTCCCGCTATGTTGAAGTACCGCATAATGTTATTGTTTTACGTTTTGCACAAAGATAGCATTTTTTTCAAAACTTCCTCCACGCAGGTTGTTCATACGCCAACACCAGCGGCAACGACGGCTTCGCGCTATAGCTTTATCACGGTAGCCTTTGCCGTTTTGAAGCGCTCCATTGCGCAGCCTATGCTTGCGCCTATGTAAGTCGGGTCGCAAACCACAAACTTTTTATCGCCTACCTTCAGGTAATCGCCCTCCACGTCTTCGTTAAAGCAAACGGCGGTGGCCAAATGCCCCGGATAGTGCAGCAGCGCCACCTCCAACCCCAGCAGCTCCTTGACAAGGATGGCGTAGAGGATAGAGCGGTCTTCGCAGTCGCTTGCCGGATAAAAAAACGTTTCGTCGGCAAAAAGTGCGCGCTCGTAGCCAAACTGCTCGTCGTCTGTTTGGTACTCAAAAGCCGTTTGCACAAAATTTATCAGGATGTTGGCGGCTTCGGTTTTGCTTTTGCCGGCGATGCTGCGCTTGAGCGCGGGGTACAAATCTTTTTTCAGCGTTTCGCTCAGCGAGGCGTTGGCGTACAAATCCCAACCGGAGCTTTGCGGGTAGGAGCTGTAAAAGCCCATCAGGTTTTTGTTGGTGGCTACGGTTACGCTCACATCGGGGTAGCGCTTTGACGAGTAGATTTTGGGGGCGGTTGCCGCAACGTTCAGGTTGGGCTGCTCTGTCCGCAGAGAAATCAGCTGCTCCTTGGGAAATTCGTGGTTAAAGATGTTGAACGCGCTACCCTTTAAGGATTTATCCACCACGTAGTATTTCAGCCCGTCAATATCAATGTACGAGTACTCGTAAATGGCGTGGTCTGAGGGGATGAGCAGCGCAAGCCGTCCGTCGGCCTTTGCTATGCGCACTTTGTAGCCCGATTGCGTGAGGATAAACATCTGGAATAGCACGGCTTCGTTTGGCGCGGTGGCGCCGTAGAATTTTTCCGACAGCTCCTTTACGAGCAGAATGTACCCCCAATCGCACAGCCTAAGCTGCTTGCGCAGCTCGAGGCAATCGCTGATTACGCTGTTGTACTTGCTTTCGGAGAGCGTACTCCACGCGCCGGCAACGCTCTCCTCCGAAGCGTCGCGCAGCGTAATTTTCAGGTCGGGCGTCAGGCTTACCCTGCACTCGGTATTGTAAAATAGGACGGCAAACGCCGGCTTTACGGGCTGCGGCGCAGGCGGTATTGGCGCTACGGGCTGCGGCGGCGCTACGGGCTGCGGGGCAGGAACAACCTCGTCAAACGGGATGGGGTCGCTTGTGGGTTTCTTTTGGGGGTCAACCACGGGCGGCGTTACCGGGTCGGGCGACGGCGGCAGGGGTACGCCGGTGGATGAGCGAAACGCCTCCCACCGCTGGCGCATGAACGCTGCAAACTCGGCGTTGTATTTGTCGCGAAAATCCTTAAACTCCTTTTCGCGGTCGGCTTTGTAGCCGGCAAACTCTTGCTGCGATTTTTTCTTAAACTCCTCCAGCTCGCTCTGCTGCGTACGGGCAGAACTTTGGGCGTAAGCGCCGGCTGAGGCTATGGAGAATAGCAGAGTGATGATGATGACGTTGCTTTTTTTCATTTTTTTTATGTGTTTTAATGGGTAAATTTAGTGGGTAAATTTAATGAGTAAAGTAGTGGCCAAAATTTCTTTTACTCGTCGTTTTTGCCGTTTTGGGCGTTTTTTGCAACTCCTGCGCCGACCTCATCATTGCCGGATGCGCAGCGCTTGCCGTAAGCAGCGAGCCGGGTGTTGCCGAGAAAAGCTGCTTGCTTATCACGCCGCCGCTTACGCCGCCGCTGGTAAAGCCCAGCGATACTACCACGCTGGTGCCGCTCCACCCCTGCCAGCTGGTGTTGAGGTTGATGGTGTAAATGTTTTCGCGGACTTTGTAATCATCGTAACATGCGCTTGCCCAGTATATATCCGGGAGGTTGATGTCTTGCGAAGAAAGATTGTAATATCCTGTCAAAACATACGAGGTGCACGTGCCGCTTCTGGTGGTGGTGTAGTAAATGGTACCGTAGGATACGCTGCTGATGTTGATAGCCGCCACGGGCTGATTGGTGGCGCTTTTTGTGGTGAAATTCCTTTTTTCGAGCGTTTGCCCTCCCTGCCTGTCAATCACAAGTACGCAGAGCGTATAGGTTGTATTTGGGTCTAAATCGTAGGCGTATCCTTCGTGAATATCGTTGTCGTCAACTTCGTGCTCAATGCCATATGCCAGCAAGTCGCTGATGATTGCGTTATCGCTGCCCGGCAGCTCGCTTTGAGAATAGCTGCTAAAGTAGTAAACATCCGTATTGGCCGACGGATTGAAGTAGTAGTACAGCCCGTCGCTAAGGGCAAGACATTCCGATACGATGGAGGCGGCGGGGCTTACGCCTCCCGGCTGTAAGCTTACCTCCCGGTAGGCGCTGTAAAAATATTGGCTGCCAAACTTAGCGTAAGCACGAATGGTGTACGTAACGCCCGCCGCAGCATAAAAAGAACATTCAAAAGCTGTCCGGTTGGCAGAGATAATCCCCGTGTGCGGGACGTTATCGACGTAAATGCCGACCTCATCCGCCAGCCTCCCGCCGTAGTAGATGGGGTTCATGCCGGCCGTTACGAGTATGTAGCTGCCGGAGGTTGTTACTCCAGCTATGCTGACAGCGACGTCTGTTACTTCGTTGCCGGGGATATCTTCCGTACTGTCCCCCGGAAATTCGGGTTCCGGCAGGTTGATGCACCCACCCGGCAGGAGCAGGCAGGCAAAAATGAATGGGTAAAAGTATTTCATGGCATTTTCCGGTACAAAATTACGAATTTAGTAGTAGCCTCAAATTATTCGAATGAAAAATTCATCAGTAGGTCGGCTCGCTGCTTTCCGATTCTGCTGCAAGCACCGCTATCAGCGCTATCAGCCCCACCACCACCGTTACGCCGCCTATTACAATGGTTGGGAACTGCCCAACGGTGTACGAAATGTTGTGGGTAAAGAACTTTGGCGACGACCCCGACCCAAATCCCCGCGTGTAGGAGTAGTTAAATCCGCCCCAGCTGTTGCCGTTGAACATGACGGAAGCCCCTAACTTGAAGTAAGGCTCGCTGATCTCTCCTGATAAGGAGGAGTTGTTGTGGTCATCAATTTCGAGAATCTCGCCTATTTGATACCCCAAGCCGTAATCAATGGCGAAGTGGTCGCCCATGAAGTAGCTTGAGTACATGCCGGCGCGAGCCATTATAGCATTATCGCCAAAAACCATCCCCAAGTCGCCGTTAATTCCAAACGCTCTTGAGTTGTTGTAGTGCAAATCGAGGTGAACCATGCTTCCCATTGAGCTGCTTTCGACGCCGCCAACGGTGTAGCCCGCACGAAGGTGAAACTTGCCAAACGCCTCGTGCCTTTCGTCGCTGCCGGCAAATCCTTCGACGGTTTCTTCGTTAAAGGCAAGCCCGGCGCCAAAGTGCAGCTCGCCAAACTTGGAGTTGGCTATGGCGTTGTAGCCAAGGTTGGCCGTAAAAATGGACGCTCTGAGCTTTGCGCCGGCCTCCCACTCAATTCCTTTAACCATTTGAGGGTTGTAGTAAACGTTTTTCCCGTCGCGCTCGCCAAGGTTGTAGGACACTCCGTACTGCCCATAGCCCAAGCCTCCGTAAGCATACAGCCACTTGGCGATGCGGAGCATGCCGCCGGCGGTGTAGGCCCGCCTGAAGTATTCTTTTTCCAATCCGCTCACGTCCGATTTGCGCAGGCTCATGCTGCTTGCCGTTTCGGCAAGCTCGTCGGCCGAAACATCCATCAGGCTACCCCTGAACCGCACGTAAGTGCCAAACCGTTGGCAGTAGCCCAGCGAAAAGCCTCCCGGCGTGGTCATCGAGGCCTGGTAGTCCACAAAAAACGTTGGCTGGGGTCTGGCCTTCAGGTAGCCATACACGCTGTTTTCGCCGTTTCTAACGTAAACAGATTTTTTATCTCCCTTGTAGCCGGATGCGCTAAAGCTTACCGTATGGTTGCCTACCGAAACGTCGCTTACGGTGGCGGGCGTATAGCCCTCGTACCTGCCATCTACCTCAACCCGCGCGTAGGTGTTGGCGCTTATTTTGAGCGTACCTATCGGAATTTCCGTAAGAGCTGCGTAAACCTCGTTATCGCCCGGCTGGAGCGTAACTGTTCTCCGGAAAGTTTCGTAGCCTGCTGCGGTAACGCTCACGGTTACCGTTTTTGTTTGCCCTCTGCTTAGCGGGATGTCGGATAGCGAAACAGGGGCTGTGCCCACGGATTTGCCGTCAACGGAGATTGCTGCGCCGCTAACGCTGGCGCGGATGCTGACCCGCGCTATTTGTTCTGCCTCCTCCATCTTGAACTCAACAGAAGTAGTCTCTCCTTCAGTAACCTTTACCAATTTTTCTTGTGTCTTGTAGCCTTCGGCAGTTAGCATTACGGAGTACTCACCAATAAGAAGTTTTTCAAACTTGAAGGGCGCTTTTTCATTTTGCAGCTTACCGTCAATGGTAATCGCTGCGTCGAGTACGTCAGCCCTTACGTTCAGTTTTCCGTATATCGGATCCATTGTGGGGAGCGCTATCTCCTGATTGTTGCCGGCCACAACGGTGATTTCCTTCGTTCTGGTGCTATGGGAGTTCTTTTTCACCTCCAGCTTATGCAGACCTGCTAGCAGCTTGCCGCTCCAGCGCGAAGCGCCTTTTCGAACACCATCAACAAATATGGTTCCTCCCTGCTCCGAAACCAGCGTTATTTCGGCAAAGTCAGGCTGTAGAGTAACAACATGCTCCTTGTCTTCTCCGTCGGCAATTGTTACCCTAGTCTCGGATAACTGGTATAAATTCTTGACTGCACGTATTTTATGCTCTCCGCTGCGGATCATGGTATCAGTAAACGGCGATTTTTTCGCATCTACTCCGCCGTCTATGTAAAGATCTGCTCCTTCCGGATTTGTTTTTACGGTAAGCTTACCAAACTTTGGCTTCAACGACACGGTTATATCAGTCCTTCCCTTTTTTACAGTGGCGCTTCCTGGGGCTTCGTGATACAACTCTCCTGCCGACACAACATACGTATGCTTACCATACGGGAGAATTACGTCCACGAAGCCATTATCAAAAAACTTCGGGGTTTCACTATCAATACTAACGGATGCACCTTTTATTGAGCACTTTATTACTAAAGTGCCGGTGGAACCTTCGTCATCCACCACTTGCCTCACGTTAGCCGACCGAAGCTGCATAGCGTAAACGGTAGCTTCTTTCAAAGGCCCCGTCGGAAACTCATAGTTTTGTACCCCTTTCTCAAAATTTGTGTGCGTAATGGTAATGCGCTGTGCGCCTCCGGGAAGGTATATCCATACTACTCCTTTTTTTTGCTCCCTCTTTTCTATGTTTATCATTCCGACGTCAAACTCAAAATCTTCGTTTTTCAAGTGGGTCATGAGCTTGATGAGGGCGCATATTTTCCCATTTTTGTCTTTAACAGGGTAAGCTACCCGCGCGTCCTGGTCACTTTCCTTTGCCTCGAAGCTCTCAACGTTGAGCTGCGCAAAGGAGGGTATACACGTTAGCAGCAGCGCGGCGGCAGCGGCAAGCATTTTTTTTAGCGATTTGGTAATTTTAAGTTTCATTTATTTTCTTTTTTTTAGCGCGTTTAAATTTTCAGCTGTATTCCGTTAGAAATTGGCAAGGCTGTACACCCCAAAATCGGGGTCTTTTTCGGGTTGCCACGCCCTGACGTGTATGACGGGCTTTTCCGGATTGTTCAGGTCTGCCAGCAAAAAGAGGTAGCCGGTATCGCCGTAGGAGGTAGAGAGGTAGCCCTGGTTGAGCTGAATGCCGTATATTTCGCCTCCTTTACCCGCTTTTTGCACGTTAACATCGGTAAACTTGATGTTTACGTACTCGTTGCTCCGAAAAACCGTACCCAGCTGCCTTACGTACTGGGTTTTGGTGTACCGCGTCAGCTCTACGCGCTTGTTGGAAAATCTGTTCTCTACGGTAGGGTCCGATTTGACTACCTTGCCTACTATAATCAGGGCGTTGTCGGAGAATATGGACTCTATGTAGTCGAGCCGCTTTAGCGCGTAGGCCGTCTTGTAGTTTTCAAGAAAGTTGATAATGGCAATCTTTGAGTATTCGTCCCAGCGCTCTTGCTGCATAATTTCGTTGCACACAACGTTAGAAAGGCCAAACGAGAGGGAGCGGATTTTGCCCTCGCGCTCCGAAATATCAAACACCACGTCCTCTACAAATACCTTGCGGTTGTTTTTGAAGCTGAAGCGCATGGGCAGCGATCGCGCCAGCACGCCGTCTTCAAACTTCAGGAGGGCGTATGCGGGGGCAGAAATAATTACCGCGTTGCCGTACGCTACCAGTCGGGTAAAAACATCGTAGCCGTCGGGGGTAAAGCAGCTTCTGGCGGCCTCGTAATTTTTGCTGCGTATGGCGGCTTCCACTTTTTTCAGCAGCGCGAGGTAGCGCTCTCCGTCCTCTACCGCGCCCAGCGTTTTGGCGGGCTTTGCGGAGGCGTCGGGGGCGCCGGGGATGCCGGACGGGAACGTTGCAAAGGCTTCCGTTGCAGCGGGCTGCACGGACGAGGCTGAGGCCAGCTGGGGCTGCTGAGGCGCTTGAGCTTTGGCGTCGGCCAGCGAAATCTCAAAGCGGCTTTTTTTGAAGGCTACCGGCTCCACCTTTTCCAGCACATCCTTTACTTCCGGATCCATCTTCCACTCGTCGCCAAACACGTACTCTACATTAATGCGCACGTTCTTGAGCTTGGAGGGGTCGCCAAGTATTTCGGCGACACCCTGCCCGTCCTTGGCCCCCATGATTGCCGACCATGAGTTTCCGCTGAATACGGAGTAGTCGCAGTTGCTCGCCTGCCGGTTGTCGTAGCTAATCCCCAGCCGGTATATCGTAAGGTTAGGCTCCTCCTGCTTATCGACCACCTCAAACTTTAGCTTGTCGAAGACGCCGTTGATTTTTTTTGGAAGGTAAACGGCAAGTATTTCCGCCTTGCCGTTTGCCTCAAGCGTAATGGAGTTGCCGTCGGGGAGGCTTTGCAGCAGCATGAGCGCCCAGTAGTAGTACTTTAGCGCGTCGGCAACCTGCAGCTTCTGCTCTGCTGTTTCGGCCGTTTCTACAAACTCCTTAATTTTTCGCTCCCGCTCTTCAAATATTTTATAGACTTCCGATTTTTTGACATACAGGAGCATGTGCACCTCCGGCTCGTCGCCCCATGTCAGCCGCTCCGTGTTCTTGATGGTGGCGTTGGAGTAGGTGTTTATTACGGCGCTCATCTGCTCCTTTATTTCCGAAGCGTTCTTGTCCATAACCTCTTCCTTGAGCAGGTTAAACTTGCTTTCAACGCTTACCGAAATTTGTCCGATAAGCATCGACAGGGCTTTCTTTTCGGCTAATGCAGGCGTTTTGCCCACATCTTCGCCCCAGTAGTACAGCCTGCTGGCTTTTATTTCATCTACCGATTGCGCGCAGGCTGCCGCAGGCGCCCACAGCACGGCGGGCAGCAACATGCCGAAAATAAAATGGCCAAAGAGGTGTCTCATGATACAAATTGTTTTTTTTTGAATGGGTTAAATGAATTTTACCGGTCATACCCGCTACCTTTCAGGTACTCCAGGGCGTTGGCGTTGCCCATCCGGGCGGCCTTCTGGTAGTAGTCAAGGGCCTGGCTTTGGCTGCCAAGTCCGCGGTAGGCTTGCCCCATGTTGTAGTACGCCGCGGCGTAGCCGGGGTTGACGTCAATGGCCTTTTGGAAGCAGGCAATGGCGCGGCTTTTTTCGTCCAGGTCGTAGTAGGCAATCCCCATGTTGCTGTACGCAGCGGCGTCGGCAGGGTTAATGCCGACAGCTTTTTGGAAGTTCTCTATGGCCTGGCGCTTGGCGCCCAAATCGTAGTAGGCGTTGCCCAGGTTGTAGTGCAGGTTTGCCTTGGAGGAGTCGATGCCGAGCGCCTTTTTCCAGTGCTCAACGGCCAGCTCCAGCAGCCCGCTCTCGGCGGCGCTGTAGCCCTGCAGGAAGTGCTCCTCGGCGGTAAGCGTTCCGACCTGCTGCCGGTAATCGCGCTGTAGCTGCTGTAGCTGGCTTTCGGTCAGATGCTGCTTTGCCAGCTCCTTTTTGAGCCTTGCTACCTCGGCTTCGGCCGCCGCCGCCCGCCGGCGCGATTCCTCCAGCTCCTTTGTCTTTTCCTTGTCGTTCAGCACCTCGGCAATGCGCCGCTCCACGTCGGCGGTGTCAACCGCCATTTGCGCCTTAATGTAGTAGGTTTCGCCGTTCCACGTTTCGTCAAGAATTTTCATCTCTACAACGCCGGCGCTAATGGCCTCTATCTTACTGGAGAAATTCTCTGCCACCTCCTCGTTGCTGCCCACCAGCGTCGATTGGGTAAGCAGGGTTTTCTCCGACAGCAGGAACTCGCCGATTTCTCTCAGCAGCTCGTTGCGCATTTGCTGCGTTGCGATGCTGCGGGCGGTGAGCTTGCTATCGGCTTCGCTTGCCGTATAGCGGTATTCGCGCATGAAGATTTTCTGCTGGGCAAACCCTGCCTCGCGGCACAGGAGCAGCGCAAGCAGCGCAAAAAATAGCTGATGATATTGTTTCATACTCGCTAAGCTATAAAAAAAGTTGAAAGTGTAAGAATAGAAGCCATCATAGAAGCTGCCGTAGAAGCTGCCGGCGCGGTGAAGCTACTGCACGCTGTTTTCCTTTTCAAACTTTGCCATTTCTTCGTCAAAGTTTTTGCGGAACTTTTCGCGGTTAAAAATGGTCTCCAGCTTCTTTTGCGATTCGGCGTTGCGCTCCAGCGCTTTGAAGACTTCGTCCTTGGAGGCCTCCACCGACATGTAAACCTTGTACATTCCATTGCCCGTGCTCGTAGTTTTGTTGCACGCTACGCTCAGGTTGCTTATTTGCTGGTTGACTACCTGCTTGGTTAGCCCCTCAAAGGTTTCCGCGTAGTCCTCGGGCTTTTGCCCGGCGTCGTTCACATACCTCTCCGACACCTGCTTAATCAGCGTAGTGATGCTGCCGGCCAGCTCTGCGTTGGCGGCCATGCGAGCCTTGTCGCGAGCGGTGTTCAGGTCTTTGCTTTGGCCTATGCCCATCCCTCTGAAGAATTCTTTATCGCTGTGCTTGTCGGAGCAAGGAATGGTTACCTCCTTTTCGCCCGTTGCCTGCGTTATCGATTTTGTACCTCCGCAGGAAAAAATCATTAAACTTGCCGCTACTGTGGCGGCTGCTACGTAAAAATGTTTCATTTTTCAAATAAATTTTACATGTGCGCCTACTCTTGTTTAGGATTTTCGGCTTCCTCCTTGAATATCGTATATTTAGTGTCTATCTATAAAACTCCAAATAAGCTATACTGCGCGCGGGTTATTTTTGTGCTTTCCCCGTAGGGGAACCATATCAATAGAAGAACGTGTATCGTGCTTATCTCTTTTCCCCGTAGGGGATTAACAGCTCAGAGATGAATGCCCTACGGGCAATACACAAAACTATGCCGTGCGAAGTATAAATAGCCCCGCGAATCGCACAAGTTAAAAAAGAAGCAAGTATATACATTTTCTGATTACATGTAAATTAATTACTGTGAAATAGTATAAAGTGCTATAATTTTTTTGCTTCCTTTAAGCAACATTTTTACTGCTTCACAACCTTTACGGCTTTGCTGCCTGTCCTCAGCAGGTAAACGCCGTCGGGGTAGCCCGACAGGTCGAGGCGGTTGCCGTGCGCGCGCTTGAGCAGCACGCCGGACACGCTGTACAGCAGCACCTCTGCGCCGTCGTTCTCTATGGTTATCGCGCCGGAGGTGGGGTTGGGGTATACCCTTGCCACGTCTGGCGCATGCCCCTCTACGCCGGTAGCCGCCCGGTCGCTCCACTTGGCGTAGAGCGTCATGTTTCTTGTAACCGTGCCGGTAGCGAAGCTCCAGAGGGAGGTCAGCGCCGCGTCGCTGTACCAGCCGTCAAAGGCGTAGCTGGCGCGGGTGGGAGGCGTAACCCGCGCCACCCTGTCGCCGGACTCCACCGTCTGCTGGCTGGGCGCGCCGCTGCCGCCGTTGGCGGAAAAGGTTACCGTGTAGATGGCAATGCCTGCTGCAATCCACTTGGCGTACAGCGTAACATCGGCGGCGGCTACATCGTTTGTAAAGTCCCATACGAAGGTAAACGATGGCGTCCGGTACCATCCGGCAAAGGTGTAGCCGCTGCGAGTGGGGTTGGCAGGCGCAACGAGCGCACCGTCCGGCGCCACCGTCTGCGAGCTAATGGTGCTGCCGCCGTTGACGACAAAGGTTACCGTGTAGGCGTTTGGGTCTTCCGGCGTAATGCCGGGAGCAGTAATAGCGATATTATCAATGGCCGCCGGAGGTTGAGCTCCGTCGTTCCCGTCGTTACGCCAGCTGAACACCAACCGCCTGGCGCCCGACGAGGCCGGAAGCGCAATGCTTGTCCGCTGCCAGCTGCCGGAGAGGTTGTAGGTAGCCAAGGGGGTGTTGCTAAGCTGCGTCCCTGCCGTTGGCGTGACGGTGGTTTCGACCAAAAACACCTGTAGGTAATCGTAGCCGCTTTCGCCATTTCCTTTCCAGTCAAAGCTAAGGGTAGCGACATCCGAGGACGAAGGCAGGGTGATATTCCGGTAGAGGTGCGCTACGCTTGAGGTGGTGACAGCGTAGCTGTAGTCCCCTGAGCTGCTGTTGGAGATGTAGGCGGCCTTGCTGCCGGTTACAGTGGAGCCGTTGCCGGCCGAAGCGCCCACGTACCACTTGTTGGTTTGGCTGCCGTTGACAAAAGTCCAGCCCGCGAGCGTTGTGCCCGAACCGCCTTCAAAAGTTTCGGAAAGAATGGGCGCTCCGCTGCTCATCCCCCTGAAGTCTTTCCACACGTCAGCGGCTTTGTAGAGGGCAACCGACGAGGGAGGAACTGTCAGGGTGACATTTCCTATGTTCACCTCGTTAAATACGTTGCTGCTGATGCTTTGCGGCGTAAGGCTCAGGTTGGTAACGGAGGTAAGGCCGCTGCAGTAGGCAAACGCATAGCTGCCAATGGAGGCTACGCCTGCCGGTAGAGTCAGGTTGCCGCTCAGGCCGCTGCAGCTGTAAAATGCCCAAGTGCCAATGGAGGTTAAGCCCGTCGGAAGCTTCACCGAGGCGAGGAGTGGTTTAGCGGTGTAGGTCGAAATATTGTAAAACGAATACTGCGGCATTTCGTTGGCAGGGTAGGTAACAGATAATGTGGACGAGGATGTTCCTCCTGTACCCGAGTAGGCTACTATACCAGCTCCGCTTAAATCCAGCTCCGCAAGGAGAGGCATGTTGTCGCGCATAAACTTTACGTCGCGGGCGTCAATGCTGCCCGTAAGAATCAGCTTCTGCACATTTGCTATACCTGCTACGCTTTGGAGCGTTCCGGCGTTGGTAAGGTTTACGGTCATGGAATCTTCCTGCGGTACGCCGACGGCAGTAACATTAGTAATAGCAATATTATCAATGGCCGCAGGAGATTGAGCGCCGCCGTTCCCGTCGTTACGCCAGCTGAACACCAACCGCTTGGCGCTCGCCGAGGCCGGAAGCGCAATGCTTGCCTGCTGCCAGCTGCCGGAGAGGTTGTAGGTAGCCAAGGGTGCGTTGCTAAGCTGCGTCCCTGCCGTTGGCGTAACGGTGGTTTCGACCAAAAACACCTGCAGGTAATCGTAGCCGCTTTCGCCGTTTCCCTTCCAGTCAAAGCTAAGGATAACAACGTCTGAGGACGAAGGTAGGGTGATATTCCGGTAGAAGTGCGCTACGCTTGAGGTGGAGATAGTATAGCTGTAGCTCCCTGAGCTGCTGTTGGAGATGTAGGCGGCCTTGCTGCCCGTTGTAGTGGGGCCGTTGCCGGCCGAAGCGCCCACGTACCACTTGTTGGTTTGGCTGCCGTTGGCAAAAGTCCAGCCCGCGAGCGTTGTGCCCGAACCGCCTTCAAAAGTTTCGGAAAGAATGAGCGCTCCGCCGCCCGCCCCTCTAATCCTAAAGTTTCTCCACACGTTAGCAGCTTCGTAGAGGGCAACCGACGAGGGGAGAACTGTCAGGGTAACATTTCCTGTGCTCACACCGGAAAACACGGTAGCGTTGATGCTCTGCGGCGTAAGGTTCAGGTTGACAACGGAGGTAAGGCCGCTGCAGCTGGAGAACGCATAGTCGCCAATGGAGGTTAAGCCCATCGGCAAGGTCAGGCTGCCGCTCAAGCCGCTGCAGCCGGAAAACGCATAAGCGCCAATGGAGGTTAATCCCACCGGCAGCCTCACCGAGGCGAGGGATGTTTTGGCGATGCTGGTCGAGCCGTTGTAAAACGAATACTGCGGCATTTGGTTGGCAAGATAGCTAACCGCCGATATGGACGGGGATGTCCCTCCTGCGCCCGAGTAAGCTGCCACGGCTGCTCCGCTTAAATCCAGCGCCGCAAGGAGGGGCATGCTGTCGCGCATAAATTTTACGTCGCGGGCATCCATGCTGCCCGTGATGACCAGCTTTTGCATGTTGGCTACACCAGGTATGTTTTGGAGCGTTCCGGCATTGGCAAGGTTTACGGTCATGGAATCTGCCTGCGGCGTGGTAGTAATGGCGATGTTATCAATGGCTGCAGGAGGTTGATCTCCGCCGCGCGTGTCGTTACGCCAGCTGAACACTAGCCGCTTGGCGCCCGCCGAGGCCGGAAGCGCAATGCTTGCCCGCTGCCAGCTGTCGGAGCCGTTGAAGGTAGCCAAAGGGTTGCTAAGTTGCCTCCCTGCCGTTGGCGTAACGGTAGCTTCTACCAAAAATACCCGCAAGTAATCGTAGCCGCTTTCGCCGTTTCCCTTCCAGTCAAAGCGAAGGGTATCTGCGAAAGAATACTGGGTAATGTCTCGGTAGAGGTGCACTACGCTTGAGTCGGTAATGGTGTAGCTGTAGTTCCCCGAGCTGCTGTTGGAGATGTAGGCGGCCTTGCTGCCCGTTGCTGCGGGGCCGTTGCCGGCCGAAGCGCCCACGTACCACTTGTTGGCGTAGTTGCCGTTGACAAAAGTCCAGCCCGCGAGCGTTGCGCCCGCGCCGCCTTCAAAAGTTTCGGAAAGCATGAGCGCTCCGCCCGCCCGCTTAAAGTCTTTCCACACGTTGGCGGCTCCGTAGCGGGCAGCCGACGAGGGGAGGACCGTCAGGGTAACATTTCCTGTGTTCACGCCGGAAAACACGGTGCTGCCGATGCTCTGCGGCGTAAGGCTCATGTTGATAACGGAGGTAAAGCCGCTGCAGCCGGCAAACGCGTAGCTGCCAATGGTGGCTAAGCCTGCCGGCAAAGTCAGGCTGCCGCTCAGGCCGCTGCAGCCGGAAAACGCATAGCTGCCGATGGACGTTAAGCCCGCCGGCAAGGTCAGGCTGCCGCTCAAGCCGCTGCAATCGGAAAACGCATAGCTGCCAATGGACGTTAAGCCTGCCGGCAGCTTCACCAGGATGAGGAATGCTTTAGCGGTGTAGGTCGAGCCGTTGTAAAACGAATGATGCGGCATTTGGTTGGCAGGGTAGGTAACAGGCGATGCGGACGAGGATGTTCCGCCTGTGCCCGAGTAGGCTGCCACAGCAGCTCCGCTCAAGTCCAGCTCCATAAGGAAAGGCATGCTGTCGCGCATAAACATTACGTCGCGGGCGTCAATGCTGCCCGTAAGCATCAGCTTTTTTGCGTTTGCTGCGCCCGGTATGCTTTGGAGCGTTCCGGCATTGGCAAGGTTTACGGTCATGGAGTCGGCGGTAGTAATAGCAATGTTATCAATGGCCACAGGAGGTTGCTCTCCGACGCGCGCATCGTTACGCCAGCTGAACACCAGCCGCCTGGCGCCCTCCGAGGCCGGAAGCGCAACGCTTGCCCGCCGCCAGCTGCCGGAGCTGTTGAAGGTTGCCAAAGGAGCAGCGCTAAGCGCTCTCCCCGCCGTTGGCGTAACGGTAGTGGCCACCAGAAACACCTGCAGGTAATCGTAGACACTCTCGCCGTCTCCCTTCCAGTCAAAGCGAAGGGTATCTGCCAACGAATGCAAAGCGATATTTCGGTAGAGATGCGCTACGCTTGAGTCGGTGATGGTGTAGCGGTAGCTCCCTGAGCTGCTGTTGGAGATGTAGGCGGCCTTGCTGCCCGTTGCTGTGGGGCCGTTGCCGGCCGAATCGCCCACATACCACTTGTTGGTTTGGCTGCCGTTGGCAAAAGTCCAGCCCGCGAGCGTTGCGCCCGAGCCGCCTTCAAACGTTTCGGAAAAAATAAGCGCTCCCTCCGCCCGCTTAAAGTTTTTCCACACGTCTGCGGCTCTGTAGCGGGCAGCCGACGAGGGGAGAACCGTCAGGGTGACATTTCCTGTGGTCACGCCGGAAAACACGGTGCTGTTGATGCTCTGCGGCGTAAGGTTCAGGTTGGTAACGGAGGTAAGGCCGCTGCAGTTGGAAAACGCATAGTTGCCAATGGTGGTTAAGCCCACCGGCAAGGTCAGGCTGCTCAAGCCGCTGCAGCCGGAAAACGCGTAGTTGCCAATGGAGGTTAATCCCACCGGCAAGGTCTGGTTGCCGCTCAAGCCGCTGCAGCTGGAAAGCGCATAAGTACCAATGGAGGTTAATCCCGCCGGCAGCTTCACCGAGGTGAGGGATGTTTTAGCGATGTAGGTCGAGCCGTTGTAAAATGAATACTGCGGCATTTCGTTAGCAGGGTAAGATGAGTTACCCCATGGATACGTCCCTCCTTCTCCCTCGTAGGCTACCACGGCGGCTCCGCTTAAATCCAGCTCCGCAAGGAAAGGCATGTTATCGCGCATAAACTTTACGTCGCGGGCGTCAATGCTGCCCGTAAGGACCAGCTTTTTTACATTGGCTACGCCTGCCACGCTTTGGAGCGTTCCGGCAGCGGCAAGGTTTACGGTCATGGAATCTGCCTGCGGTACGCTGGTGGTAGTAACGGTAATGTTATCAATGGCCGCAGGAGGTTGTGTCCCGGAGCTCCCATCGTTACGCCAGCTGAACACTAACCGCTTGGCGCCCGCCGAGGCCTGAAGCGCAATGCGTGTCCGCTGCCAGCTGCCGGAGAGGTTGCAGGTAGCCAAAGGGGTGCTAAGCGCTGTCCCTGCCGTTGGCGCAGCGGTGGTTTCTACCAAAAAAACCTGCAAGCAATCGTAGATTGTGCCGCTCAAGGTTTCACCACCTCCTTTCCAGTCAAAGCTTAGGGTATCTGAAGAAGAATACAGCGTGATGTCCCGATAGAGGTGCGCTACGCTCAAGCTGCCGGTGTTGTAATTGTAGCTTCCTGCATCGTTGGAGATGTAGGCGGCTTTGCTGCCGGTTGCAGCGGGGCCGTTGCCTGCAGAAGTTCCCACGTACCACTTGTTGGGTTGGCTGCCGTTGGCAAAAGTCCAACCCGCGAGCGTTGTGCCCGAGCCACCTTCAAACGTTTCGGAAAGAATAGTCGTTGCCTGCGCTTTAGCGCCCACGCTCAGCAGCAGCGTTGAGGCAAGCCCAATGATAAAATTTTTCATTTTCATAGCAGGAAATAAATAAAAGTAAGGTATGGTACAATGTATACATGTGTAAAATCCTTTCCTGCAACCGAAAGGATGCAAAAAGGTATATAAGCTCTACTTCGGGAACCATTTGTAAAAACATATACTATAAGCAGCGCAAAAGTACATATTTATTTAATAGAGTAGGGCATCCGTAGCATTAAATAGTATAAAATAAACAATAAGATGCCGGACGATGAGCTGTCATATAGCCTATAAAACAAGGATCTTTTTTTTACAGGTATTTTTTTTATATAGTTTACACGTAAACACCTATTTTACAGCTGTTTTTTTTGAAGGGCTATGATTTTCCTAATGTATTTTGAAAACAAAAAGCCCGCAGGACTCCCTGTGCATAACCCCTATACCTCAAATCATGCATCTTTTGCTCGCATCTGTAGCTCCTCAAAAAAAGATTTAGCCCCTCCTTTTTCACAAAGGTAAGCGTTTTTGCTATTTTTTTTGTAACTTTGTAAGTTGTTTTCGGCGTTCGCATTTCATCGGCAAATGTAGAGGCATGCGCTATGAAGCTCCATAAAACGCTATTATTTTGATGCTTGATATATAATGACAAAAAAGAAAAACCAGCCTTCAACCACCGGCGCTGCTGCCGTTCAGCAGCTATGCGCTGCCGTAGCCGAGGCTATGCTCGACAAAAAAGCGCAGAACGTGGCGAGCCTCGACCTCACCTCAATTGACGGCGCAATAGCCTCCTGCTTTGTGCTCTGCAATGCCGACTCCACCACGCAGGTCGAAGCAATTGCCGATAACGTAGAGGAGCAGGTGCGAAAAACTTTGGGAGAGAAACCCATACGCCGCGAGGGGTTTGAAAATGCTATCTGGATAATACTCGACTACGTGGATGTAATGGTGCATATTTTCCAGACCGAGGCGCGCAATTTTTACCGCCTCGAGCAGCTATGGGCCGACGCCGGGCAGCAGCATTACAGCGACGAGCGCCAGCCGGCAGAGGACGAAGCGGCATCCGTAAAAGCGCCTGCAAAGAGAAAAACGGCAGCGGTAAAAGCTGCCGCTGCATCTCCAAAATCAAAACCCAAATCCAAAACATCTGCCGGTAAAGCAGCCACCGCAAAGACCACCGTGGCGAAAAAAGCGGGCGCTGCAAAGAAAGCCGCGGGCGCAGCGGTAGCCAAAGCAGCGCCCAAAAAGGCAGCAGCAGCAAAAAAGAGGGCAACAACCGCTGAATCCAAAAAATCATGAATAAAAAAATAGATAACCTTGACGAAAGATGGAGCAAAACGACAAAAAAATAGGGCAACCTGCCGATAAAGGGCTAAAGCAACCTGCCGATAAAGGGCTAAGGCAGCCTGCCGATAAAGGGCTGAGGCAACCTGCCGATAAGGGGCTGAGAAGTAACGGCAAGCCCAACAACTCCGTATGGTGGATTTACGGCCTGATTATGGCAGGCATATTCGGCATCCATTTTTTTTACACCTCCGGCAACCCGGTAGAAACAACGTGGCGCGATGTGCGCACCGAAATGATAGCAAGCGAGGATATCTCCAAAGTTGTGGTGATTTCCAACGCCCGCAAGGTTGAGGTGTACATCAAGCCCGACAGGATAGAGAAGTATGCCGGCCGATTTAAGGGTGCTTTTGATTCGCCGGCAAAGCAGGGGCCGCACTTCTTTTTTGCTATTGGGGATGTCAAAGCTTTTCAAGACCAGCTGGCGCAGGCACAGGCAAATATTGCCGAAAACGACCGCGTTGAGCCGACATTTGAAGAGCATACGGACTACTTGGGCAACCTCGTTGGGTGGCTGCTGCCGATTGTGCTAATCATTGGCATATGGATGTTCTTTATGCGGCGCATGGGCGGCGGCGGAATGGGCGGCGGAATTTTCAGCGTGGGAAAATCCAAAGCGCAGCTCTTTGACAAGGACAGCAAGGTGCGCATTACCTTTAACGATGTGGCCGGGCTGGAGGAGGCCAAGGTGGAGATTATGGAAATTGTAGATTTCCTGAAAAATCCCAAGCGATATACCGACCTTGGCGGAAAAATTCCCAAGGGTGCGCTCCTTGTTGGCCCTCCGGGTACGGGAAAAACCCTGCTGGCAAAAGCCGTTGCCGGCGAAGCAAACGTCCCGTTCTTCTCCCTCTCCGGCTCCGACTTTGTGGAAATGTTTGTGGGCGTAGGCGCCTCCCGCGTGCGCGACTTGTTTAAGCAGGCAAAGGAAAAAGCGCCCTGCATTATCTTCATCGACGAAATTGACGCTATTGGCCGCGCGCGCGGCAACAAAACGGCCTTTACCACCAACGATGAGCGCGAAAATACCCTGAACCAGCTCCTAACCGAAATGGATGGCTTTGCCTCCAACTCCGGCGTAATCATTCTTGCGGCAACCAACCGCGCCGACATTCTTGACCGCGCGCTGCTGCGCGCCGGCCGCTTCGACAGGCAAATTCACGTTGACCTGCCCGACTTGAAGGAGCGACTCGAAATATTCAAGGTGCACCTGCGCGGGCTAAAGCTGGTGGACGGCTTCGAGATTGACTTTTTGGCGAAGCAAACGCCCGGCTTCTCCGGCGCGGACATCGCCAACGTGTGCAACGAGGCGGCGCTTATTGCCGCCCGCAAGATGAAGCCTAACATCGACAGGCAGGATTTTCTCGACGCGGTTGACCGCATTGTCGGCGGGCTGGAGAAGAAAAGCAAAATCATCTCGGCGGAGGAAAAGCGCACCATTGCCTTCCACGAGGCCGGACACGCCACCGTGAGCTGGCTGCTGGAGCATGCCAACCCGCTGGTAAAGGTAACCATTATACCGCGCGGACGCTCGCTTGGCGCTGCATGGTACTTGCCCGAAGAGCGGCAAATAACCACGCAGGAGCAGCTGCTGGACGAAATGGCGGCCACCCTTGGCGGGCGAGCCTCGGAGGAGTTTACCTTCCACAAAATTTCGACCGGCGCGCTCAACGACCTGGAGCGCGTTACAAAGCAAGCGTACTCCATGATTGCCTACTTCGGCATGAGCGGCAAGCTGCGCAACCTGAGCTACTACGATTCGACGGGGCAGGAGTACTCGTTCTCGAAGCCGTATAGCGAAAAGACCGCCGAGACCATTGACGAGGAGGTGCAGGCGCTGATAGACAAAGCGTACAAGCTGGCCAAGCAGGTGCTGGCGCAAAATAAGAGCGGGCTGAAGCAGCTGGCGGAGCTGCTGCTGGAGCGCGAGGTTATTTTCAGCGAAGATTTGGAAAAAATATTCGGCAAGCGCAAAGGCGACAACCACGAGCTGTTCATTACAGCCGCTCCCGCCGGCGATAGCGCTTCCGCCGCTGCCGTTGCCTCCGTTGCCTCCGCCGCCGGCAATGCCCCCGAAGTGCAGGAAAAACCAAAACGGAAATCCCGCAAGCCCAAGGTAGAAGAAGCTGCCGAGCCTGCGCCGGAACCCGCTAAGGCTGCGGAGCATTCGCTGTTTGATGTTCTTATGCCGGCGCCTGCCGCCGCTGCCGAAAATGAAAAGCAGCCAAAGCAAGAGGAAAATGCGCCCGCGCAGGACGACGAAAAGCGGACGTGAGTGTTTTACTTTAAAATTAATGATGTATGGAAACAGGTTGGGTAAAAATATATGAAGCCGCCGACGCTGTAACGGCAGAGCTGCTAAAGCAGCGCCTCGAAAAGGAAAATATATACGTAGTAGCGCTTAACCACCGCGATTCGGAGTTGGGATTTGGCGAGGTTGAGCTGTACGTGCACGAGCAGAACAGGGAGGCGGCAACAAAGTTGATTTCACAGTAGTAATAAAATAATAGCAGCAGCTCATCATCCATGAAGCTAAATAACTTGCTTACGCGGCTGTTGTCGGGAGCGGCATACGTGGCGCTGGTATTGGGGTCGCTCTACTTGTGCCCGCAGGCCTTTGCCTGCCTCATGGCGTTCGCAATGGCGGTATCCATGTGCGAGTTCTACGGTATTGCCACAAAAATAGGGGCAAAGCCCCAGCGCGTTGCGGGGTTGCTGTGCGGCGTGGCGGTGTTTGCGGCGTGCTACGCCGGCGCGTTTGGATTGGCGAGCAGCTCTTACGACCGCATCTTATTTTACCTGCCGGTGCCGATGGCTGTTTTTGTGTTTTTTGCGGAGCTTTTTCGCAAAAAGAGCGCGCCGTTCACCAACATTGCCTACACGCTGCTGGGCGTTATATACGTTGCGCTGCCGTTTTCGCTTACGAGCTTTGTGTATAAGGTTGCCGGAGTGAACGCCATGTGCAGCTTTTTTGTTTTGCTTTGGGCAAACGATACCTTTGCCTACCTTTTTGGCATTGCCTTTGGCCGGCACAAGATGTTCCCTTCCATTTCTCCCAAAAAATCGTGGGAAGGCTACGTTGGCGGAATACTCTCGGTGGTAGTTGCTGCGTGGGCGCTGCACCGCCTGTTTGGCGATGTGGAGCTGGTGCACATGGTAGCTTTTGGCGTCATCATTTCGGCCACCGCTGTGCTTGCCGACCTGGTGGAGTCAATGCTCAAGCGTAGCGCCGGCGTTAAGGATTCGGGTGCTATCATGCCCGGGCACGGCGGCCTGCTCGACAGGTTCGACGCCGCGCTGCTATCGCTGCCGCTGGTATTTGCGTACATGCAAATGTTTATGTAGTGGAATTTTTTTTATTTAAAACCAATAGCGTATGAAAATATCAGTAGTAGGAACCGGCTACGTAGGCTTGGTGAGCGGCGCTTGCTTTGCCGAAACGGGGATAACCGTAACCTGCGTGGACGTAAACCAATCGAAAATTGCCGCGCTCAACGCCGGACAAATTCCAATATGGGAACCGGGGCTGGATGATGTGGTGCGGCGTAACGCCGGAAAAAAACGCCTGCTCTTCACCACCTCGCTTGGCGACAGCTTGGAGGACGCCGACGCGGTGTTTATCGCGGTGGGAACGCCTTCGGGCGAAGACGGCAGCGCCGACCTGAGCTACGTTTTGCAGGTTGCCTCGGAGATAGGGAGGCATCTTGACCGCTACATGGTGGTGGTAACCAAAAGCACCGTGCCGGTGGGCACTTCGCGCCTCGTGAAGCAGGCCGTGCAGAAAGAGCTCGACGCGCGCGGCGCAAAGGTTGAATTTGACGTAGCGTCAAATCCTGAATTTTTGAAGGAGGGCAACGCTGTGGAAGACTTCCTGAAGCCCGACAGAATTGTAATCGGTATTGAGACCGAGCGGGCGCAAAAGCTGATGGAGAAGCTCTACAAGCCGTTTTTGCTCAACGGCCACCCGATTATCTTCATGGATATTGCCTCGTCGGAGCTGACAAAGTACGCTGCCAACGCAATGCTGGCAACAAAAATCAGCTTTATGAACGACATTGCCAACCTCTGCGAGCTGGTGGGCGCCGACGCTACGCTGGTGCGCAAAGGCATTGGCAGCGACCCGCGCATTGGCGGACAGTTCATCTATCCGGGCGCGGGATACGGCGGAAGTTGCTTCCCGAAGGATGTGAAAGCTATCATAAAAACGGCCACCGAGTACGGCCATTCGCTCGAAATACTAAAATCGGTGGAGCGGGTCAACGAGCGACAAAAAGATTTAATCTTCAACAAAATCCGCAGCTACTTCGGCGGCGCGCTCAAGGGCAGGCGGGTAGCAATCTGGGGGCTTGCCTTCAAGCCCAACACCGACGATATGCGCGAAGCGCCGGCGCTTACCGTAATACGCCGCCTGCTGGAGCACGGCGCGGTTGTGGCGGTGTACGACCCTGTGGCTATGGACGAGGCAAAAAAGTACGTCGGCAGCAGCGTGCTCTACTCCCAATCGGCCGACGAAGCGCTGAAGGATGCCGAGGCGCTGGCGCTCATGACGGAGTGGCCGGAGTTCCGCACGTTCGATTACGACACGGCAAAGCAGCTGATGAAAACCCCTGCCGTATTTGACGGCCGCAACATATACGACCCGGCAGAAATGAAAACTCACGGGTTCACCTACTACGGAATAGGACGGGGAGAACTAAAAACTAAAAACTAAAAACTAAAAACTATACTTCGCGTGGCGTGGTTTTGTGCATTGCCCGTAGGGCATTCATATCAATAGAACAGAAAAGCAACAAGTTCGCTTTATTGTCCGTAGGGCATTCATCTTTTAGCTATTCATCTCCTACGGGAATATAAGAGATAGGCGGTATGTGTTTCTATTTTCAGGATATTTAAGAGATGCGAAATAAACAAGATATAGCAGTTTTATGATGTGTGGCAAAGGGTGTAATTCAAATTGTCGCTTTTGCTCATTCCGTAGGAATGAATCGCTCGGTAGAAAAAGGCAACG
>JAISAC010000124.1 GCA_031266935.1 Prevotellaceae bacterium | reverse complement strand
CCCTACGGGATTTACCGACGTCAACCAACATGCGATTTGCTACCGACATGCCATCCCTACGGGATTTACCGACGTCAACCAACATGCGATTTGCTACCGACATGCCATCCCTACGGGATTTACCGACATCAACCAACATGCGATTTGCTACCGACATGCCATCCCCCTCGGCTACGCTCGGGGCAGGCTCTACGGGATTTACCGACGTCAACCAGCATGCAATTTTCTGCCAACATTGTCCTCATATAAGAGACATGACGAACAACAAATAATGAACGTAAATTTAAAAAATTGCATCCTTAATTTTGACACCCCACCTTACGGGACGGCGCAAGCGTCCCTCACCGTTGCAGCAAAATCATTTTTGGTACGCTACCCAACTATTGAATATAAACTCTAATAAAATGAAAATCTCAATTACCTACAAAATTAGGGTTTGAGGTTGAGATGCTCTCTGGTAAAATTGCTGGCTCGCGGCTAAGGCATACCAGGGTAGATAGCAAAGACGAACCGGTTGAGTAGCCGGACGTTTACCGAGCGCAAAGCTCAAGCTCTTACCGGAGAATTTTCATGCTGTTGAGCGCGCGCTGGTAGGCGGTAGCGTTGGTGAGGTGCTGCGCAAAGGTTTTGGAGAACGAGTGGTAGCCCGAAAAATCGGCTTTGGCGCAAAAAAACATGTAGCTGTGCTCGCTGTAGCTTAGCACGGCGTCTATCACCGCAGGCGATGGTATGCAAATGGGGCCGGGCGGCAGCCCCTGCCGCCGGTAGGTGTTGTAGGGCGACAGAACCTGGGTGTGCGACAGCAACACGCGGCGCCCCGTAAAGTTGCCCGTGGCGTAGCGCACCGTGGGGTCGGCCTGTAGCAGCATGTTCTTGCGCAGGCGGTTGATGTACACGCCGGCGATAGTTGGCATTTCGTCCACCTTTAGCGTTTCCTCCGATACAATTGAGGCCAGAATAACCGTCTCAATGCGCGACAAGCCCAGCCGCTCAAGCTTCTGCTCTCGGTTGCCGGAGCGCCAGAAGCTGTTCCACTCTTTGTACATGCGCTTCAAGAAGTCATCTACGCTCACGTTCCAGTAGAGCTCGTAGGTGTTGGGAATAAACATAGCAGCAAAGGTTTCGGAGGTAAATCCAAAGCTCGCGGCCAGCGCTTCGTCCGTCATGGCCTGCAGCAGCGCCGCTGAGTCCGGCTCTATTTGCCGTGCAATAGCGCCTGCAAGCCGCTGGCGTGTCCGTACGCTGCGAAAGCACAGGTTGACGGGAGTCTGGGCGCCCAGCATCAACATGCGCACCAGCTGCTTGTTGCCCATGCTGGGTAATACTTTGTAGCAGCCGGAGAAAATTTTTCGGCCATACTTCAGCCTGCCTGCAGCGCGAATAAAGCTGGTGGGATTTTTTACTACGCCATTTTTGATGATGTAGTATAGCACATCGGTTCTTGTAGAGCCTGTGGGGATGCAAATCAGCCGGCCTTCCTCGGGCGCGTTTACGTTAGGCTTGTAGAGCTCGCCGTAAAAATAGCACAGCGTACCCACGGTTACACCCAGCGCAAGTGCACCCAACATGAGCAATACCTTCCGGTAAGATATGCTGCGTATGCGATTAAAGATAGAAGCGAAACGGTTCATAGTTAACAGGGGGCAAAGTTAACTTTATTTACTCGTGCAGTAAAGCTTGCGCTCATGAATTTTGTTTAACTTTGCAAAAATGAGGATACGCCTGCATTTTAGGCGCCTCAATAATTTTTTTTGAAGAATAGCCATGAAAAGTAAAGAGATTAAAATATTAGTCGAAGCTTACGGCAGCTTGTCAGATTTGAACGCCGACGACAAAGCGCTGGTGCAGCATGCCCAAAAAGCGTCGGAGGGAGCTTACGCGCCGTACTCCCGCTTTCTGGTGGGGGCTGCTGCGCTGCTGGACAACGGCGAGGTTGTGTCGGCCAGCAATCAGGAAAACGCGGCGTACCCGTCGGGGCTTTGCGCCGAGCGTACCGCCCTGTTTTACGCCGGCGCCAGGTTTCCGGCTGCAGCGGTGAAAGCCCTTGCCATAGCGGCGCAAACCGGCGGCAAGTTTTGCCCACACGCGGTGTACCCCTGCGGCGCCTGCCGGCAGGTTATGCGCGAGTGCGAAAAGCGCGGGCGGCAGCCTATCCGCATCATCATGTACGGCGAGCGGCAGGTGGAGGTGGTGCAAAGCGCCCTCGACCTCCTGCCCCTGTCGTTCGACATGGAGTAGCCGGCGGGCAGCGGCGCTAAGCTGGTTGACGGCGCCCCGCTGCTACTTTGCCAGCTCGCTCACCCTGGAGAACAGCTTATCTACCTCCCTGAGCAAGTCGCCCGAAATAGCGCGGTAGTGCTGCTTTACCCCATCCTTGGGGGCGGCGTTAACGCGCTGGTGCAGGCTGCTGTGCAGCTCGGCTGCCTCCAGCAAAATGCTTTCCAATTCTTGCTCTTTTCCGTTGGGGCGAAAGCTCCAAAGCAGGTAGCAGTCCGAAACGACCTCTCCTACCAAAAAAGTAATATCTTTCTTGATTTTTCGTAAGTTTGCCATGCTATTGATATATGATTTACAGCTAAAACTCAAGGGCATGCATGGCTGCATACCCCAATATAACTACTGCGTACGCCAACGGCAACGCCCTGCAAAGATAGTAAAAACAATTGATAACCGAGCTGTTTTCCTCGACTTCCTTCCCGACTTCGGGGATTCTCTGCCGAAAAAGTTAACCCAAAATGCCCATTAAAAAGGAGTGCAGGTGCATTTCTTGCATTGTCAACGGGGCACACAGATGACACAGATTTAAGAGATGAACACAGATAGGGATTTATCTTTGGTGTCCGGCAAGGGTTTGGCGGGCGGCGACGGCGGTTTCGCCGCCGCCCGTCCGCCAAGCCGTCCGCCCATCCGTCCGCCGGACATTCCCTCGCGCTACTCTTCCTCCGCTTTTTTGGCGTTGTACTCCTCGCGGGCTTTGGCCAGATCGAGGAGGAAAGATTTTTCATCGAAGTCCACCTCTGCTTTTCCGTCGTTGTCCACGTCCACGTCAATAAGCCCGTCCTCCTTTAGCCGCTTGTAGGCCTGCCGCTGGGCGGGCAATCCCATTTCGAGGCAAACGTACACCTGCACCGATCCGTCGGGGCGGTCATAGGCGTTTTTGCAGATGGGGCGGGAGTTGGAGAGGATTTCCGAGACGCGCTGCACGGTTTCGCTGCTGTCGGCTTCGAGGATGCCCGAAGCGCTCTGCGAGCTGCCGCCGGCGCTGGCCGTCATTTGGTACTGCTCCATCCGCCGGCGCACAAAGCCGGTGATTTCGGCGGCCAGCTGCGCCGCAAGCTCCGCACGGGCTTCGGTCATGGCTATTCGGTAGGCTATGGCCTCGCTCTGCGAGGTGGCGCTTGCCGACGCGCGGGGGTTGGCTTCCGCTTGGAAAGCGAGCTCCTCGCACTCTTCTTTTTCCCGCTTCACGCCGCGGGAGTACGCTTGCGCCGCGCATACCTCGGCGGCGAGCAGGGCGGCTAATGCTGCCGCAAACTTCCATTGATTTTTCATGATTGTAGTAAATTAAAGTTTAAAAATTGGGGTGATAAAATTTGCCTTGTCGTAGTTCGCTCCGCTCGCACGACTTGGCAAAGTTCGTTTGAGCTTACACGGAGGGAGGATGCCACAAGAAAAACTAAGGCAAAACCACGCGGAAGCCCCAAAAGTTGCCACGGTTGCTGGGGCTGCAAGAGTTGCGGGAGGCAACGCGGCAGTAGCCCGCTGCGTAGTTCCAGCTACCGCCGCGAAGCACGCGGTAAGAGCCTGAGCTGGCACCCATAGGATCCTGCTGCGACGAGGCGGAGTAGGTACCGTACCAGTCCAAGCACCAATCATATACGTTGCCGCTCATGTCGTGGATGCCGAGCTCGTTGGCTTTTTTGCTACCCACGGGGTGGGTTTGGCCGCCGGAGTTGTCCTCAAACCACGCCACGTCGTAGAGGTTGTGGCTGCCGCTGTACTTGTAGCCCCGGCTCATGCTACCGCCGCGCGCCGCAAACTCCCACTCCGCCTCGGTGGGCAGGCGGTAGCTCTTGCCCGTAGCGGCGTTGAGCCGCGAAATGAACTCCTGCGCCTCGCTCCAGCTCACGTTCTCTACCGGCAGGTTGTCGCCCTGAAAGCCGCTGGGGTTGCTGCCCATGATGGTCTTCCACTGCGCCTGCGTCACCTCGTACTTGCCGATGTGGAAGCTGCCCACCGTTACGCTGTGCAGCGGGCTTTCGTCGGCGTCGCAGCTGCCCTGCTGCTCCTGCGAGCAGCCCATCCAGAACGTTCCGCCCTGCACGGCCACCATCTCCGGCTCGGCGGGGTGCCGCCGGGCGTTGGAAGCGTAGCTGCTACCACTGCCGCCGCCGCGGGAGGCAGAGTGGCTGCCGCCTCCGCTGCCCGAGCCTGAGCCTTGCAGCTGCTCGGCCAGCGAAGAGGCAGCCTTTTTGAGGTCGGCAACGCCAAGGGTGGCGCTGGTGTAGTCGCCGCTGCCCGCCAGCTTGTTGCTCTTTACGTCGGTGAGCTGGGCGGAGAAGAGGTGCTCGTCCAGCTTGAGCGCCGTTATGAGGCAGAGCAGCGAAACGTTGTTTTGCCGCCCCCACTCTATGAGCTGAGAGTCGTCCACGTTGCCCGACTGCTCGTAGCGGCGGAGCTCGCGGAGCTTTTTCTGCACCGCGTCGGTGCGGGTAATGATGTCGTACACATCGCCGCGGTTGAGGTCGTTGCCCACCAGCTGGGCGAGCATGTCGCCTACCTGGTTGTTCTCCATGCCCACCACAAATACCACCAGCGAAGGCTTGCCGCCTTTTGCCTGCGCTCCGGCGGCGGCAGCGCCGCCCTGCGCCTGCGCCGCCGCTGCCGTGAGCGTTAGCGCAAAGAAAAATGTCAAAATTCTTTTCATGTTGTTGTTTTTTTGATTAATAATTGATGATTGATAATTCTACATTCTTCACTCTTCATTCCTTCTAAAAATGAGGTAATGAGTCCCCCATTAAACAGCGTTAAATGCCAAATTGCAAACAACTGATAAATAATCGTTTACGATTTAGTTGTATGAAAGGTTAATGCATATCATTACTCTCTTTGCTACTGAGGTTGTTTTGTTGAGAAAATTAGGTGAAAATGAGGTTACTCCCTCAAAAAAAAACCTCATTTCCAAGGGTACATTCCAAATTGTCGCTTTAGTAATGACGAATAAACAAGATATAACAGTTAATAAAGTTGTCGTCCCCCTCGGCTACGCTCGGGGCAGGCTCTGCGGGACTTAGCGGGATCCTCCTGCTTGTCCCCGTATGCTGAAGCATACGGTTAATAAAGTGTCACCCCTGCGGGGTTTGCAGCATACGGAGCGGAGATGCGCGGATGCTCGCTTGCCCGGACAGTCCCGCAGAGCCTGCCCCGAGCGTAGCCGAGGGGGACGACACTTTTATATCCGTTATATGTTATTTATTTCTTATCCCTTAAATGGGTACATTCCAAATTGTCGCTTTAAATAATCCCGTAGGGATTATCGCTCGGTAGAAAACATGAATGGCGTACCTCTTTGGCATCCCGTCAGGGATGCATCCCTGACGGGATGCCGACAAGCGCCGGAACGTTGCCTTTTCTACCGAGCGATTCATTCCTACGGAATGAGCAAAAGCGACAATTTGAATGTACCCCATTTACTCACTCATGTCCGTATGCTAAAGCGTACGGTTAATAAAGTGTCGTCCCCCTCGGCTACGCTCGGGGCAGGCTCTGCGGGACTGCTCGTTGTAGAGACGGGGCGCGCTCCGGTATGTTGCAATCCGTATGCTGCAAGTGACACGCTATTAACCGTATGCTTCAGCATACGGGGGACAAGCAGAAGGCTCCCGCTAAGTCCCGCAGGGACAACAACTTTATTAACTGTTATATCTTGTTTATTCGTCATTCCTTAGTTCTTAGTTTTTAGTTTTTAGTTCTTAGTTCTTAGTTTTTAGTTCTTAGTTTTTAGTTTTTCCGTTGCAGCTGCGCGGCGATGGCGGAGGCTGCTTTTTTGAGGTCAGCTCCGCTTGCCGTGGGGATGGCGTACTCTCCGCTGCCCGCCAGCTTACCGCTCCTTACGTCGGTGAGCTGCGCCGAAAACAGGTACTCGTCAAAGCGAACGACGTGCACCAAGCATATCGCCGAGACGTTGCTCTGCCGCCCCCACGCTATGAGCTCGCGGTCGTCCACGTGGCCGCTATCCTCGTACTCGCGCAGCTCGGCGAGCTTGCGCTTCACGGCTTCGCTGCGCGAAAGCACCTCGTACTTGCCCGCGCGGGCAAGCTCGTTGCCTACCAGCGAGGCGAGGTAGTCCTCCACCTGATGGTTGTCTATGCCTACCACAAACACCACCAGCGCGGGCTTGCCGCTTTTTGACTGCGCTCCGCCCTGCGCCTGCGCTGTCATTCCGCTGAGCGCCAGCGCAAAGAGAAAAATCACGATTCTTTTCATTTTTTTTAATTTGTTAGTAAATTGACGCTGTTAAAACCGAATAGAAAGTCCTATGCCGGTATGTCTGTCGCTCACAATGGGAACGGGTCGGATTGTCGCATAATGGCTGTTGCTCACAGGTACATTGAATGACATGTATTTCCCGTAGGAAACATCCATATTTACCAGCGCATTGTACAGCATATATCCGCCCACGCCCCACATAACAGGACCGGAAATTGCTTCCAACATGTTATCGCTGCTAACGCCATCTATTAAAGTAACAAAGCCGCCAATAGCGATAGCAAAACCTGTCCAATACTCCGCTATCCTCCACACTTTCTCTCTCGATGCTTTTCTCATTGCAATACGTTCCATTTGTTTTTTTGCTTCTTGCTGCTTTGCTGCAAGCTCTTCCTCCGTTGTTTTTCCTGCTATTTCCCTCGCCACCTGCTGCGCTGTACGCATAAAAGAGCTGATGTCTGCGCCGGAGATGGTGGCTTGGGTTGTCGTCACAATCTCCGCTGTCTCCACATCTACAAGCGATACGGACAGAAATTTACGCTCGCCCAGCCCGCCCAGCTCGATCAGCTTGGCAACGCAGACGTAGCGCACTCCAAATTGCTTACCCAGCACGGCAAGCAGCCTGTCGTCCACATTACCGCTCTGCTGGTAGCTGTGCTCCCTTTGCAGCAGCTGCAAAAACTCATCTGTCCGTTCCACCACCGCATACTTCAGGCTTTTGGTAAAAGCGTCTTTTAAGCAGGCTATCAGCACGTCGCTAAAGCTGCCAACCGCCGTACCGGTAACATAGACGGCTACCTTTTCCTTGTTTTGTCCGAAAGCGGCGCTTACACTCATTAGAGCAAGCAAAATAAATAGCGCCTTCTTCATTGCTTTTATCATTAAGGGGTTGTACACAAATAACTCATTCATATACTTTATTTAAATATTTGGATTAAAGCATTTTAAAAATAAATTTGTATGAGTTATTTTCGGACAACTCCTAATCACAAAAATCATATAAATCAAACGAATCACAGCTCAGACAGCTAAGGCAAAACCACGCGGAAGCCCATATCGCGGTAGGCAAGGCTAAAGCCACCGCGGTAGGCAACGCGGCAGAACGCGTTGTAGCGCCAGCTACCGCCGCGACGCACGCGGTCAGAGCAGCTGCTGTCATAGCAATCCTGACACCACTCCCACACGTTGCCGCTCATGTCGTGGATGCCGATAGCGTTGGGAGATTTGCCGCCTACAGCGTGAGAATGGTCGCCGGAGTTACCGTCGTACCACGCTACGTCGCCGATGCTGTTGCTACCCGCGTACTCGTAGGCATCGTTTTTTAGTCCGCCGTTGGCGGCGTAAACCCACTCATCTTCGGAGGGCAGGCGGTAGGCGCGGCCTGTCAGAGCGTTGAGCTTGCGCAGGAACTCCTGCGCATCGTTCCAGCTTACGCTCCCCACAGGGTTGTTTGGCGACTTGTTGTCGGAGGGGTTGCTGCCCATTACCTTTTGCCACTGCGCCTGCGTTACCTCGTACTTGCCGATGTAGAAGCCCTGTACACCAAGGGCGCCGCCGGTGCCCTCTACGTACACCAGCTCCACGCCGTCGGGGTTGTAGCTATCGCCGTTCCTTTTGCCGCCGCCGCTGCTGTTGCCACTGTTGCCACTGCTGCTACTGCGGGAAGATTTTCCGCCAAAGAGTTTTGCCGCAATGTTGTCGGTTGCGCTGAGCAGGCCGCTTACGCCTTCGCGCACGGTTTCGCTTCCCATGCCGACAACTTCGGCCAAAGCTATATCTATCATCTTGTAGCTGATGCGATATTCTCTGTCCGAATACTTGCTTACGGTGGCGTAGCATACGAAATCGGCGCCGGTGGCGTGGCCGAATTGGATAAACTGATTGTCGGATACCGCTCCGCTGTTCTGCTGAAATTTCAGCTCGCTAAGCGCCTTATCGAATGCAACGCCCCGCGCTACCAGCGTGTACTGGCCGGAGCTGAAAATACCCTCCTCCAGCCCGTTGCTTATGCCCGTGCGGATATCCCTGCTTACCGATTCTCCCGTGGCGGGCACTACCGCTACGCTCTTTTTGCCCTGCCCGAGCGTGGCTACGGTGCAGGCAAGGGCTGCTAATAAAAATGCTGTCTTTTTCATTGTTTGTTTACGATTTTTTTGAGAGATCTCACCCCCGGCCCCTCTCCGAAGGAGGCTGTGTGAAAAGGTGGTCGCCTGTCGCTTTTAACGCCGGAGGCGTTGTCCGTGCATAACCCCCAGCTTTAGCTGGGGGTGAGGTCGGTAACTCTGTCTATCAACCCCGTAGGGGTTGCCCCCACGTGCCGTGCATGTTTTTCTCTCCGGCATCACGGGCAACCCCTACAGGGTTGTCCGCAACGCCCTCATCTTCGCACCCTCCCCCAGATAAATCTGAGGGTTATTTACGGGGAACGCCTCCGGCGTTGGGAGCCGCAGACGGTCGACTTTTTCAAACAGCCTCCGAAGGAGAGGGGTGGCTAACGTCGAACATCGTGTCCCAGCTTCCCTCTCCTTCGGAGAGGGGTCGGGGGTGAGGTCTCCGCTCAATTCTTTATTTTAGGCAAAACTTTTTCCAGCACCTTTTCCGTCAGCGCGGGCAGCTTGAAGGCTTTGGTGGCGGCATCCTCGGCCGACCTTCCGGCAGCGTAGGCGTCGGGGTCGTTGAGGATGGAGAAGTCCACGGTTTTTTTGCGCGTCAGGCGGTTGTAGAGCGTTCCCTTCACGTTGGCGTAGTACGAAATTATGCCGTACTGCCCCTTCCCGTCGCTGCGCTGGGTGGTGGAGGCGGCGAGGGCAAGCTCGTAGTCGGCTTCGTCGCGGTTGTCGGTCACGCTGCACTCGTTTTCGCTGAGCGCCTGCTTCACGATGTCGCAAATAATGCCCGGGTCGCTGCTAAAGGCGTCGTCCTTGTAGCCCCGGTACTCGAACTTGCAGTCCACGTACACAAAGGTGCTTTGCTCCAGGTCAATGAGCCGCTGCCCTACGGTTTGCAGCAGGCTGTTGCTGCGGGCGGTTTGCAGGGCGTCGTCGCCGGCTTCGGCGTCCACGGCGGTGAGCAGGCTCTGCTCAAAGGCAATGCCCTCCAGCGTTTCTTCGGCTTCGACGCACTTGCGGCGGGCGCTCATCTTTTTTCCCGCCGCCACCAGCTGCTCGGCTACGGCTAAGGCTGTTTCTACCTTGCCCAGCTCTACGCCTATCTGCCGCCGGTAAAACGCGGCGAGGTCGGCGCGGCGCACGGAGGCAAAGGCGTAGAGGTAGCCCGAGGCGGGGTCGTAGTGCGAGCGCACGTCGGTTTTGACGGTTTTGGCCTGGGTGGCCGTTCGCACGGCCTGCTTGTAGTGCGAGGTTATGTACTCGGAGCTGCCGCCCCCACCCCCGCTGCTGCTGCCTTGGCGCTGCGCGCTGGCGCTTTCTACCTGCGTGCTGCCTTCGATGGTAACCACAATGCCCTCGGCGAGCTGGCTCTGGGCGTCGCGCTCAAGGGTTTTGAGCGCCCTGCCCACGTCGGCGCCGGCCTTGAGGCGGTCGCGCACAAAGCCGGTGTACCACTCCGCGGCCGGGAAGCTGCGCTCCCTGTAGGTGTCCTGCGTCCACAGGGGAAGGGCTGCCTGCCCGCAAACAGCCAGCGGCAGCCCCATCAGGATAATCATCCAAATCCTTTTCATACCCCTGCTACTGCTGCTGCTGAAGTTGCTTTTGGCGGTAGTCCTCCTTTGCCTGCTTCATCTCGTCCATGAACTGGCGCTCGACAAAGTCCGTCGAGAGCTTATCATCTTCGGTGAGCTTCTTGTGGATTGCCCTCTTTTGCTGCTCGCCCAGCTCTACGCATACAAACACGTTGTACTTGCCGTCCTCGCGCACGTAGGTGTTCTTGCAGATGGGGCGGGAGTTGGTGAGGAACTGCTCAAAGTAGCCCTGCTGCAGGCCGCTGGCTTTGCCCACCGAGGCCGATCCGCCGTCCTTTTCGTGCTGCTGGTTGAAGTTGCGGATTAGGCCGTTGACCAGCACCTCCAGCTGCTGCGCCAGCTTAGCGCGGGCGTCGAGCAGGGCCAGGTTAATGGCAAACGACTCCTTGTCGCTAATGCCGTTGCCTGCCTCGCGAAGGTTGGCGCTTTCCTCCAGCGCTTTTTCTTCGCACTCTTCCTTGTCCAGCTTCATGCCGCGGTTGGCGGCCTGCGCCTGCTGCACCGTGTTGGGCTGGGTTTGCTGCGGCTGCTGGTAGGCAGCCTGCTTTGTACCTCCGCAGCCCGTCCCTACAAGCCCTGCGATGGCTGCCGTAGCAGCGATTGTAAAAATTCTTTTCATCTTGTTTTCTGGTTTTTTTTTGTTAATAAATAAAATAATGTTTTGCAAACAATTACCCCTGTTTGCAGAAGGGGATTTATAATTAACAATTAACAATTAACAATTAACAATTAACAATTAACAATTAATAATTAATAATTAATAATGTGGCGCGTCATTCCTATTAATGCGGCACGTCATTCCGAACGCAGAGAGGAATCTCCTCTTATCGGGCTACCCCACTCGTTTGAGTTTACACGGAGGGAGGATACCACAGGTAAAACTAAGGCAAAACCACGCGGAAGCCAACGTCGTAGCGATCGCTAGGTGTGGAGTGCTCACGGGCAGCAACGCGGCAGTTGCTTGCGATGCTGAGCCAGTTACCGCCCCGAAGTATGCGATAAGAGCCGCTACTTGCACCCACAGGATTCTGCTGCGACGAGGCGGAGTAACTGCCATACCAGTCTGAGCACCATTCCAACACGTTACCGCTCATGTCGAAAATGCCAAGTTCGTTGGATTTCTTTGTACCCACGGGAGAGGTTCGGATGCCGGTGTTACTAGTGTACCACGCCACCTCATCAACGCTGTTGCTACCGCTGTACTTGTAGTTCCGGCTAAACTTGCCGCCGCGCGCCGCGTACTCCCACTCCGCCTCGGTGGGCAGGCGGTAGTGCTTGCCGGTCGCGGCGTTCAGCCGCGAGATGAACTCCTGCGTGTCTTCCCAACTCACGCGTTCTACCGGCAGGTTGTCGTCCTGAAAGCCGTTGGGGCTGACACCCATGATAGCCTTCCACTGCGCCTGCGTCACCTCGTACTTACCGATGTGGAAACTGCTCACCGTGACACTATGCGCCGGTTTCTCATCATCATCACAACCGTTACCCTGTTCGTAAGTGCAGCCCATGGTGAATATGCCGCCCTGCACGTACACCACCTCCGGCTCGGCAGGGTGACGTCGGGAGTGGCCGTCATCGCCGGATTTGCCGCTAAACAACTTTGTCGTAATGTTGTTGGTTGCGGTAAGCAGACCGCTTGCACCATCCCGCACAGTTTCACTTCCTATGTTGACAATTTTGCTCGAAGCGACGTCTATCATCTTGTAACTGATGCGATATTCCCTGTTCGAATACTTGCTTACGGTGGCGTAACACACAAGATCGGCGCGTACAGCGTACCCGAATTTTGTCAGTTGGTTGTCGGATACCGCTCCGCTCTGCTGAAATATTAACTCGCTAAGCGCCATCTCGAAGTCAGCACCACGCGCTACCAGCGTGTACTGTCCGGAGTTAAAAACCCCCTCCTCCAGCCCGTTGCTTATGCCTATACGAATATCCTGACTTACCGATTCTCCTGTAGCGGGTACTACCGCTACCGTTTTGTCCTGCCCGAATGTGGCTATGCCGCAGACAAGGGCTACCAATAAAAATGCTGCCTTTTTCATTGTATTTACGTTTTTTAGAGAATTTACACGTTTGAGCTTACTCGGAGGGAGGATGCCACAGGTAAAGTTAAGGCAAAACCACGCGGAAGCCCAAATCGTGGATGCGGAGGTCGGGGGGGTAGCCGGTGAAGTGGGTGGCAATGCGGCAGAAGTTTGCCACGTTGTTCCAGCTACCACCGCAATACATGCGGAAAGAGCAGTTGCTGTCATAGCAATCCTGACACCACTCCCACACGTTGCCACTCATGTCGTAAATGCCGAGTTCGTTGGCTTTCTTTGCTCCCACGGGGTGGGTTTGGCCGCCGGAGTCACCATTGTACCACGTTGCACCGATTTTATACGGTAACCGGCGGGTTTGGCCGCCGGAGTTACCATCGTACCACGCCACCTCTCCAATGCTGTTGCTGCCGCTGTACTCGTAGCCCCGGCTCAGGTTGCCGCCGCGCGCCGCGTACTCCCACTCCGCCTCGGTGGGCAGGCGGTAGCGCTCGCCCGTGGCGGCGTTGAGCCGCGAGATAAACTCCTGCGCATCGTTCCAGCTCACGTTTTCTACCGGCAGGTCGTCGCTCTGAAAGTTGCTGGGGTTGCTGCCCATGACGAGTTTCCACTGCGCCTGCGTTACCTCGTACTTGCCGATGCGGAAATCGCGCACCGTAGCGTTGCCCTTGACGTACACCATCAAAGGCATCATTTTTTGCAATTCGAGCGCTCGCTCTTCCTCCATCGTTTTTCCGGCAATTTCCTTAGAAACCTTTTGGGTAACGCTTACCAGCGAGCTTACGTCGGTGGCGGAGAGGGCGGCCTTGGATATGGCCGTAACCTCCGCCGTTTCTACCTCTATGAGCGAAACGGTAAGCGCCTTGGAGCCGTACGCCTTGCTCACCTTGGCCACGCAAACGTACTGCACCCCAAACTGCTTGCCCAGCGCGGCGAGCTGCTTGTCGTCTACGCTGCCCGAGGCCTGGTAGTCCTGCTCCCTGCGGAGCTGCTGCAGGAAGGCGGCGGTGCGCTCCATGGCGGCGTAGCGTGCGCTCTTGGTGATGGCGCTCACCAGCTTTATGCCCAGAATTTTGCCGGTGGCCTCGTCGTCGTCGGAGCCGGTAACGTAAACGGCCACGCGCGCTTTCGGCTTGCCCTGCCTGCTCTGCGCCGCATCCTGCAGCAGCTGGGCAGCAATGCCTTCCGACACGCGCATCAGCGCTTCGAGGGTGGTTATTTTGTCGGCGCCGTCGGCGGTGGCCACCACCGAGGCGCTCTCTACGCCAATCAGGCGGGCGGTAACAAAGTCGCCGCCGGCCACGGGCATTATTTCGGCCACGCACACGTACTGCGCCCCCGACTGCAAGCCGAGCCGGGCAATGTCGCTGTCGTTCACGTTGCCCGACTGCTGGTACCGTTGCTCCCTGCGGAGCTGCTGCAGGAAGGAAGCGGTACGCTCCACCGCCACGTAGCTGCTGCTTTTGGTAATGGCCTCCTTGAGCGAGGCGCTCAGCATATCGTTAGCGCCCTCCTCCTTGCCGCCGGTAACGTACACCGCTACCGTTTCCTTGGCATGTGCCGCGCCCGCTGTTACCGCAAGGGCAAGTGCGCATAGAATAATTTTTTTTGTCATCGGTTTGTTTTGTTAGTGGCTAATCATTATGAACATCCATAAAATTCGATTCTCAAAAACAGCCTTAGTAGCCGGAGGGTTGGTAACCATCCCCCGTGCGCGCTATTAAGGTAATAAGCTGTAATCAATATACAGGGTGTTATTCATTATGCACATTGTATTTATAAGCGCTGCCTTATGCTGGGTTGATTCTGAAGTTTGCACTGAAACATCACCGCTACGTCTTATTACTGTGTTTGCTGCTCGTTGCATTGATTCAAAAATACCCAAGAATGCCTGCAAGCAGGCTATTCCCAGTGAGTGCTCCAACGGCAAAGGGTCGCCTGGTGGCAGCTTTATTTCTGTACTGAGCTTGGAGCTTTGGGCATCGGTGTTCCTGCGGCATGTTGCCGCGTATGTGTAGGTAAGGTCCAACTCGGACATTAATTCTTCCGAGGCATTTACAGAAAAATTGCCCCTATCATAATCTTCTTTTATAGCAATGTAAATTTCTTCATTCTTCTCATTTGAAAATTGAAATGCCCACTCCGCCTCTACCTCCGTTGCCTCCTGCGTTGCAAATACAGCCATCATGCCCTCCCTATTTTGCGGGATGCGTAAAGAAACGAACACCTCTCCATACTTGTTCTTTGCTGTCCGGCCAATTTCGTAGCCGGCAGGAAGCTGTAAATTCATTTTGCAGCTTGATTTGAAATGTTCCTCACCATCACCATCAGAGTAGAATTGGGCATAAGATTTCAGCACAACTTTGCAATCGTGCTGCAGCATATAGGAAATCAACGCCATATAAATCGCCTGCTGCGTAGCTATATCCGAATTTTTGAACGGTAAAGAAACGCCGCAATACTCGCCGCGCTGTGGCTTCAAGAACCATGCAGGAATTTCATCTACTTTTTCGATGGTGAGCTCATCTCCGCCGCTCGGCGCTCCAAACATTTCGTCGGCTATGGCGTCCATGGCGTCCATCAGCCCGTCTATGCCGTTGCGTACGCTTTTGGAGTCCACTACCGGAATTTCGCCTGACTTCACGTGTACGAGCTTGTAGCTAATCCGGTAGGAGGTTTCGGAAAGCTTGTTTATCTGCGCGTAGCACACGTAGTCGGCGCCTGCGGCGTGCCCAAAGTCCGCCAGCTGCTTGTCGCTCACCGCCCCGCTCTCCTGCTGGAATTTAAACTCCCTGAGGGCTTGCTGAAACCCCGCGCCCCGCGCCAGCAGCCGGTAGCTGCCGGACTTGTGAATGCCCTCCTCCAGCGCACCCTGTATGGCGCTCTTGATTTCGTCGTTCACCGCCCTGCCGAGCGTGGGCACCACGGCAACGCTCTTTTTCGCCTGGCTGTACGCCGCAACCACCGTTACCGCAAGGGCAAGGAAGCATAGAATAAATTTTTTTGTCATCGGTTTTTTTGTTTTTGTTAAAACGCCGTATGCTAAAGCATACGGTTAATAAAGTGTCGTCCCTGCGGGACTTGCAGAATGTACAATTGCACACCTGTCTGCGAGCTTTGCCTTGTCGCGGCTCGCGGTGGGAGGTTGACTTCGCCGAGCTCTGCTTCGCTCCGGTTTCTCCGCTTCGCCCAAAATGGCGCGGACGGCGGCGGGGGAAAACAAAAAAAACCGCGCATTACCCAAGGTAACGCTGCGGATATATATGAATTTTGAGAAATATTTGCTATAATACGTGCGTACGCACGTGCGTAAAGATATGTAACTCGCTGAGCAGTGTGTGTGTGTGTGTGTGTGTGTGTGTGTGTGTGTGTGTGTGTGTGTGTGTGTGTGTGTGTGTGTGTGTGTGTGTGTGTGTGTGTGTGTGTGTGTGTGTGT
>JAISAC010000088.1 GCA_031266935.1 Prevotellaceae bacterium | reverse complement strand
TATACGGGGAAATAGTGCACCGGTTGGCCTCCTTTCTTTTTGGACGGCATTATTACTATGTTTATCTATACTTTCAACTTCCAAAGTTACCTCTTTTTTTCACTCTGCAAATCTAAGGTACGGGGTAGAGAAAAGCGGTATACGGTTACTCCCGTTTTTCTATTGATATGGTTCCCCTGACGGGGAAGGCATAAAAATAGTCCGTGCACAGCATAAAAGTTATACCAATAGAACATGGACACCACCCAAAAAAAGATTTAGCGCAAAATCTCAGCTTGCTAAATCTTTTCCGTAAGCTTGCGCACCACGCGGAAGTTGTTGAAAAATTCCTTGGCGAATACGCGCAGCACCGTGTAGGTAGGAATGGCCACCAGCATCCCCAGGATGCCGCCCAAGCTGCCCGCAATGAGGATTACCAGAAATATTTCGAGGGGGTGCGCTTTTACGCTGTTGGAGTAGATAAACGGCTGCAGCACCGACGCATCTATTGCCTGCACGGTAAAGAAAACGGCCAGCATTTTGAGCAGAAACGGAAAAAGCGCAACGTCTGTGCTGAAAGCCGTAACCAAGCATATAGCCGTTCCCAGCGCGTAGCTTATCAGCTGCCCTACGTAGGGAATCATGTTGAGTATGCCTGCCAAAAGGCCGATGAACAGCGCCTGGCTCCACGAAAATCCTGCAATGAACGTTAGCCCGAGCGTCAGCAGGGTCATCACGCACAGGATATCGGAGAAAATGCCGATGAAGTACCGCACCAGCAGCCGGTGAATGGCGCTCAGCGCCCGCTTGATGTTCGCCTCGTAGCGCTGCGGAAAAAGGATAAGGATTGCCTGATAAAAGAGGTGGTCCTCCTTGAGAAAGAAAAACGTGATGAACGATATGGCAAATATGGCAATAGCAAAATCCTTGATGGTAGCCGCCAGCGACCCAAAGAAAAGCGAGATTTGCGTTACGTTTACTATTTTTTCCAGCTCGTGGGATAGCGCGGCTTTTACCGAAAATTCGGGGTCGGACGAAGCGTACTTGCGCACTAAGAGGTCTACGTGGTGCATCGGTTCGTCGAGCCGGCCAATAATTCCGTCCACATCAACGCGGCTAAGCTCGTTGAGCTGCCCGATGATGAGCGGGGTGAAAATGTAGAAAAACAGCACAAAAGCCAGCCAAATGGACAGCAGCGTGAGCGCAGCGCGTACCGTTGTGGGGAGGTGCCACTTTTTGTAGCGTATCCGCGAAAACAGCACCATGAGCGGCTTGCCGACGAGCGACAGCACGGCGGCAATCAGCACGTAGGCTACAATGTGCTGAAAGTACCACACTACCATCAGCACAGCTGCTGTAACTACAGCAATGATAATATACCGCGCAAGCTTATTCACAAGTGTAAAAAATGTAGAGGAAAAAAATTTTAAAGTATCGTTGCGAGTATCGTTTCCGCGCCGCGCACCTTCTGCCCCAGGGCCACCTCAACCTTTGCCGAGAGGGGGACAAATACGTCCACGCGCGACCCGAATTTTATAAATCCCATCTGTGTGTTTTGCTCCACCTGCTGCCCTTCTTTGGCGTAGCAAACGATGCGCCGCGCCACCGCTCCGGCAATTTGCCGGCACAGTATTCTGTGCTTGCCCGTGCTTATTGCCACCGTGGTGCGCTCGTTCTCCGTAGATGATTTGGGATGCCACGCCACCAAGTACTTTCCGGCATGGTACTGGACATGCTCTACCGTGCCCGATGCCGGATACAGGTTGACATGTACGTTGTTGGGCGACATAAAAATTGACAGCTGCAGGCACTTTTCTTTCAGGTATTCCGCCTCAAAAACCTCCTCGATTACCACGACCTTACCGTCGCAGGGCGCGAAGATGGCCTGCTCGTTGCGCAGCCGGGGGCGCGAAGGCACCCGAAAAAAGCGCACGATGAAGCCAAAAAATACCGCCGCCGCCGCCAGCGCCGCATACGCAACAACACCCGCACCGGCAGCGTAGAATATTACCGCGCATATCGCTGCGAGCGCCACAAGCGTAACCGTAATGGTTGCTGCTCCTTCTCTGTGAATAGTCATAAAGTGATTAGTTTTTTTTTCGTTCCAGCCAGCCGATACGCTACAAAGGTATAAAATTTTTCAACGTTTCAAAGACACCCGCTCAGAAAGGTTTTTGGGCGTAAGCTTGGGCGTTAATTAAATTTGGGGGGTTTAACAGAAAGGCAGAAATGACCTGCGGAGGGAGAGATGCGTAATCCGGCGTGAACTTTTTTTGCATTATATCATCAAGTTATATTATATCGTCAAAGCAAGCCCTGATGCGCCGTATCGTAGCTATCGCCCAAAGAAAAACAATTTTTTAACTATTGAATTGTATGCAGTAAGAAAAAAAATTCATATATTTGTTATAGCAATAATCCCAAAGCACCCATTAAAGCTTCCGGATTTGTTTTGGCATAACGTTTTTTGCGAAGCGCACCATTAGAAAATGAGCGATTGCGATTTTGGTGTTGAGGCTCTAATGGCGCTTGTACATAATAAAATTTATAACTAAATAAAATGTATATATTTCAATATAACCCCAATTCATTGGTTTCCGTCGTAGATAGCTTGCGCCTGCAAAGCTGTCCATCGGTGCGCACACATGCATGCGTACACCCGCTCACCCCGTAGGCACTCCCCGCACGCGTGTACACGCGCGGAAGAAGTTTTTCAACTTTTTTCATTCAGGCAATATTCTACTGCACAGCAGCTACATGCCATAAAGGCATGGCGCTGCTACTACATTCTATTTGCCACACCAGTCTCATAATAAATTACAATTAACTTGTAGTAATATTCTTGAAATCAACACATAAAACGTTGTTGGCTTTTTAGGTATGCTATACGTTGTTGCCGTATATTATCGGACATTCCATATAATGCATCAAGTAGCGATTTTAATTACTCAACTCATAATCAAATAAATATTATGAAACAAAACAATACAGAAGTTTATTCGTGCCGGCTGCTAAAAAAAATAATGATGAGCGCTTTTTTGACGCTCGCAGCCAGCACTCTTTCGCTCACCCTTTCGCTTGCCGCCCACCCCGTAACCGGCTTTGTAAGAGTCGGCACGGGCGATCCGCTCATAGGGGCAAGCGTTATAGAAAAGGGCACCTCCAACGGCGCCATGACCAACTCCGACGGCAGCTTTGCGCTTACCGTGTCCGGCCCCGGCAGCATCCTGTCCATTTCGTTCATTGGCTACGCCGGTCAGGACGTGCCGGTTAACGGGGCTGCTCAGCTAAACATCGTGATGGAGGAGGACGAAACCGGGCTGGAGGAGGTAATCGTGGTGGCCTACGGTACGCAGAAAAAGAGCTCCGTTACGGGCGCCATTGCCGTGGTGAACGAGGCCGAGCTCAAAACGGTAACCTCGCCAAGCGTCAACGCCATGCTGCAGGGCAAGGTGGCCGGCGTGCAGGTGCTCAACTCCTCCGGCAAGCCGGGCGAGGCCGCGCAAATCCGTATCCGCGGCAAGGGTACGCTCAACTCCTCCGTTGACCCGCTGTGGGTTATCGACGGCGTGGTGGGAGGGCTGGGCGCGCTGCTCAACCCCAACGAAATTGCCAGCATCAGCGTGCTCAAGGACGCCGCCGCCACCGCCCTGTACGGCTCGCGGGCTACCAACGGCGTAATACTCGTTACCACCAAGAGCGGGCGCATGGGCGAATCGAAGGTAGAGGTGTCGGCAAAGCTCGGCGTAGCCCAGCAGCACCTCGGCAACTTCAGGCTGATGAACTCGCAGGAGCTCTACGACTACACCGCCAGCATGAGCGGCAGAGCCTCCGCCGGCATTTCGGGATGGTTCAACGAAGACCTGCTGAAGTACGATACCGACTGGTTTGACTTCGCCACGCAGACGGCGCTGTCTCAGGACTACACCGTATCGTACAGCGTGGGCAACGAAAAGTACAGGTCTTTCCTCTCCGCCAACTTCTACAACGAGGACGGCACGGTAAAAGGCTACGAGTACAGCCACTACAGCCTCCGCAGCAACACCGATTACGTGGTCAACAAGCGGCTGACGCTGAAGGCCAAGCTCTCCGGCAGCTACTACCACAACAGCGACCGGCAGCACGACATCGCCATGACCAACCTGCCCTGGGACCACCCCTACAACGAGGACGGCTCCATACGGACAGGAAAAGAGCCGGACTGGCACGGGCGCGACGAAAGCAACTACCTCTACAACAACCAGCTGAACTGGCAAAGGGCCAAGCGGTTAGGCGCTACGGCAAACATAGGCTTTGACTACAACATTACCAGCTTCCTGGTTTTTGAATCGAACAACAGCGTCAGCATGAGAGCTTACCTTGAGGAAGAGTACGTTGACCCGCGCTCCATTGGCGCGGAGTCGTACAGCGGCTCCATCAGGGATAAGAATGACTTCCACACCACCCGCTACACCAACCAGCTGCTGCGCTTCAACAAGCTCTTTGCCGGCGTGCACGACGTGAGCGCCTTCCTGGGGTACGAGTACAGCGACGTGCGCAGCCAAAGCAACGAAGCCGAGGGGCGAGGAATACCCGCAGGCGGCGAGGTGATAAACGTAGCGGCCAACCCCTACGCCATGGACGGCAACATCAACGAGTCGGCCATGCAGTCGGTTTACTTCAACGCCAACTACACCTACAACGACCGCTACATGGCGCAGCTCTCCTACCGTACGGACGGCTCGTCGAAGTTCGGGAAAAACAACCGCTACGGCAACTTCTTCACGGTGGGCGCCGCGTGGGCGCTGCACAACGAAGGCTTCTTGAAGGATGTTGACTTCGTTAACCAGCTGAAGCTGCGCGCCAGCTACGGCTCCATAGGCAACACCCCCGGCTCGGGCGACTACGGCTACATGTCGGTGTACTCGCTCAGCACCATGTACAACGGCGTACCTACGGCCTTCCCCTCGCGCCTCGGCAACCCCAACCTGACGTGGGAGAAGTGCTACGAAACCAACATTGCAGCGGAAACACGGCTCTTTGACCGCGTGAGCCTGAGCCTGGACTTCTACGACAAGAACACCTCCGACCTGCTCTACAACGTACAGCTCACCTCCGTTACGGGCTTCACCAACCAGTACCAAAACGTAGGCGCCGTGAGCAACAGGGGGTTTGAGGTGGCGCTTAGCCCCGACATTATTCGCACCAAGGATTTTTTGTGGACGGCAGACCTTAACCTCGGCTACAACAAGAGCAAAATCGTAAAGCTGTACAACAGCAACCAGCAGATTGACGGCCTCAAAATACGCGAGGAGGGTATCCCCCTCGACACGTGGTACCTGTACGACTGGGCGGGCGTGGACATGTACACCGGCGCCCCCACGTGGTACATCCACAACGCGGACGGCTCTACCGCAGTAACTACCGAGCGCGCCAAGGCAAGCCGCGTTAAGCTGGGCAGCTCCAACCCCGACTTTTCGGGCGGGCTGGCCACTACTGCCTCCTACAGGGGAATTTCGCTCTCGGCGGCTTTCTCCTTTGTTTCGGGCAACTATATCTACAACTACGCCCGCGAGTTCTACGACAACGACGGCGCCTACCCCCAGTACAACTCCATGGCGCTCAAGGATGGATGGAAGCGCTGGGAAAAACCGGGAGATGTGGCTACCCACCCCAAGCCCATTGCCGGCGGCAACAACGACTCCAACAAATCCTCCTCGCGCTACTTGGAGGACGGCAGCTTCATCCGCTTCAACAACCTGACGCTCTCCTACGCGCTGCCGGCAAGCCGGCTCAAAAGGGCGGGGATAAAGAGCGCCAACGTTTCGCTATCGGGTGAGAATCTGTTTATCCTCACCAAGTTTTCGGGTCCCGACGCCGAGCTTGGAGCAAAAGAAAACACGCCGGGTACAAGCCTGTACCCCATGCCCAGAAGGTTTTCGCTGGGGCTGAACCTGGCGTTTTAATTAAAAACTAAAAACTAAAAACTAAAAACTAAGAACTAAGAACTAAGAACTAAAAACTAAGAATTACAAATATTAATGCTTGTGTAACTATTTATAAATATGAAAGCTATTCTGAAAATTTTTCTTATTCCTGCGGTGGCGGCAATGCTGCCGGCAGGCTGCGAGCTGGAGCGCTACCCCTACAACGAAATTTCGGCAGACGGGCTCGACGCGACCAACATCGAAAACATTACGCTGGGCAACTACGCCAAGCTCAAGGAGGAGTACTACTACAAAACCCTTTACCAGTTTGGCGAGTACGGCGGCGACAACATAACGCTGAGCGGCACCACCAGCGATAACCTGTACTACCACTACTCTTTTCGCCGTTTGCCGGACAACCACTACACCGCCCGCGTGTGGCAGTTTACCTACCAAACCGTAGTTAACATCAACTCCGTCATAGAGAATGTAAAGGAGGGCGAGTCGGTCGAAAAAGACCAGCTGCTGGGCGAAAACTACTTCCTGCGCGGATTTTTGTACTTTCAGCTCTGCAACATTTTTGGACGCCCTTACAGCCAGGATGCCGCAAATAATCCCGGCATACCGCTCAAGCTGACGTCAAAGATTGACGACTTCCCGCTCCGCGCAACCGTGGAAAAGGTGTACGAGCAGGTAGTAAAGGATATGGAGAAGGGAGCCGCGCTCATGGAATCCAAAAAGATAAACATCTTTGCCTCCAAGGAGGTGGCGCAAGCTTTCCTGTCGCGCGTGTACCTCTACATGGAGAATTGGGAAAAGGCGATAGAGTACGCCGATTTGGTCATCAGCTCGGGGCGCTACACCCTGCTGGAGGGCTCGGCCTACCAGCATTACACCAACCCCGTTCCCGAAGATAACACCGAAACCATTTTTGCCATCCGCATGGTGAAGGATGTGGACTTCAAAAAGTACCACATGGACGAGTACTCCGTGGGCGCCCTCTACGCCGTTATCGACAACCAGGGCTGGGGCGAAATGTACCCATCGCAAACCTACCTCGACCTGCTCGACGAGCACAAGTTCGACCTGCGGCACGCCTTTATCGTCAACGATACGGAGAACGGAGAGCTGAGGCTGAGCTACGTGGTTGACTCTGCCGATACCTACATCAACGTTACCAGCAAGCTAAGGCTGTCGGGCAACGAATATACCATTATCGAAAATCCCTTGCTTTACAAGAACACCGTTGTTCAGCAGGAACCGATGGGCGGACGGTACTACGTGGAGCGAAAGGACATCGACAAAAGATACTACGTGAGGATAGAAAACATAGCGCTGCGCAACGGCTTCCCCAAGCGCTACATCTACAAGGTTTCGCTGCAGGAGGGGCAGTCGCACCTCTACTCGCCGGTGCTGATGCGCCTGGCCGAAGTATACCTCAACCGCGCCGAAGCTTACGCAGAGCTGGGGAATGAGGGCAAAGCCCTCGCAGACCTCAACGTCATACGCTCCCGCGCAGGTATTCCCCCGCTAAACTCGGCAGACTTGACGCCAACCAGAACGCTAAACGACAGAGTATCGGACGAGCGCCGCCTGGAGCTGGCGTGGGAGGGATTCCGAAAGTACGACGTCTTCCGCAAGAAGAAAGTCCTGGATAGAAGGTATCCGGGTACCCACCTGAGCGGATCCCCCGTGCATCCTACAGTCAGCTACGATTCGCCAATTATAGTGGAGTTCATCCCGCAGAGCGAGATGGATGCCTACCCTATACCCTTGACCCAAAACCCGTAATATTAGGAAAATACCGCTCCAATATTGTTAATAATCTATTAATAATCAAGTACTTAAATCTTACTTGGAGTAAGCTCTGCTATTTATTAATTAAAAAAATGTTTTATATATATGAAAAGAAAAATATTTTCTGCTAAAGGCTTTTTGAGCCTGCTCGTGGCCGCAGTAGCCATATCTGGCTGTAATGATGATGATGAGCTTACGGGGCCGCCTTCGCTATACGTAGGCGAGGTTACTACCTTTTTCTTTGCTCCTACGGGCGAAACAAAAATCATTGAGCTGCAAACCAACGTGGAGGTATCCCTGAACACCCAAAGCACCGCCAGCTGGTGCGAGGCTTCGCTGTTGGGAAAAACGCTGACGGTAACCGTTGGCCGCAACGCAACGTTTGCGACGCGTAGCACCACCGTAGAGGTGTACATTCCGGGCAAGTCCGAAACGCTGACCTTTGAGCAGGGCGGGCAGCCGGTTGCAAAAATTCCGGTAGATACCGCCCATGCCAGCAGCGAGCAGCCCGGCTATCCAATAACCAACTCCTACGATGGGGTTACAACCGGCGACCACTACCACTCTGCATGGGGTGCGCCCGGCGGCCCCTTTGAGCTGGTTTACGAGCTGCAATCCAACCCCGTTTTGGAGCTGGCCATGATCACCTACTATCCCCGCCCCAAAAGCGTCAACACCTCTACAGGCGTGGCAACCTGTCCTAACGGCACCTTTGGCGTTGTAAGCATAGCGGTGTCGGTCAACAATGGCCCTTTTGAAACGGTAAAGCAAGGCTACGCCATTGGCGACCCCGTCAACGCCGCCGCCAGCTACCCCGATCCTGCCTACATAGAGCTCGATGCGCCTGTAGCCAACGTTACCGCCGTAAAAATCACAGTCGACGGCCTCTCCAGCAAGGCGAACTTAGCTTCGTGCAACGAAATGGAATTTTACGGCACCGGTTCTCCCGCTGCTACCGAGCCTTACCTTGTGCCAAGCAAAAGCAGCCATGATTTTACCTCCGAGGGAGGCTCAACAATCATTAGCCTCGTAACCAACGCCAAAAGCCTTACCGCAAGCGGCGCCGGCTGGTGCACTGCCGTCATCAACGAGAGCTTTATTACCATTGCCGCCTCCGAAAATAGCTCGGGTGCATACCGGGAAGCTGACATCACCATTACCGGCGACAACGGCGCCACAACGCAAATCAAGGTTACCCAGCCAAGAATAGTGGACGAGGGCAAAGAGGTGACGGTAGATTTCTCGTCGCCCGACTCGTATGCCGACAGCTGGATTCCCGACGACGGGGAGACCGACGGAATAACGAACGGCCCATTTGCCAACGTGTTTGACAACAATTACGACACCTACTGGCACTCCAACTACGACGAAGAGCTGATTGAGACAAACGGGCCAATAAGCGCCCCCCACAACCTGTACTTCCACCTGACGAGCGCCTCCTCGCTGTCGTACATCGCCTACTATCCGAGGGATTACCCGAATGGCGGTAACGGCAACTGGGGAAACATTGAGGTTTACGTAAAGCGCTCCGGCAGCGGCTTTGAGTACATAATGAGCTACAACTGCGAAGGAAAAGGTAGCCGCTCGCAAATTGTGATGCCCGAAGTGCTGACCGGCGTAACGGACGTCCGGATTCGTATCACCAGCCAGCAAAACAGCAGCTGCTCCGAGATAAAATTCTTTAGCAACTAAAGCTCGCCTTGATGTACCCTCCCTGGGAGGTTGCTCAAGAAGCTACTTGAGAGCGCGGGTAGCGCATCCGCACCATCCGCGCTCTTTTTTTAGGAATCTTTTTTTGGGAATCTTTGTTTGATTCCAAACTTTATTAAATTTATTAGAATTCAAGTATTATGAAAATAAGCAGAAAAAAAATAGCAAGCAGCTTGTTCTTTGCGTGCGTCGTAGCGCTGCTTTTTGTAGCCTGCAAGAAAAGCGAGCTTCAGAATCCGGATACAACACTCCCCCCGGACGGCGACACTACCGCTCACGCAGCCGATACTACTCCTCCGCTCTGGGGAAGCGACGCCAAAATTATCCCGCTTGGCGGCAACACCTACGTTACAAAAGGCAAGGGAACAATTACGGACGATGGCATTGCGGGTTGGGTAAATACAAATACGGTGTACAGCGCTTTTTTTAAGCTAAGCAACGCCGGCGACTTGTCGCTATTCCTAAGGTATGCCGTCGCCTCCGAGCTGTACGCCGCTACCCGCGAGAGCGAGGTAGAGGTAACGGCTGGAGCGGCGCCGGCCGCAGGAGAGCAGCTTACGGGAACGCCATTTACGGTAACGCTTCCCAAGCCGAAAGAGGCGGGTAAGGATACCACCGTTTTTATCGGCAAGCTCGACCACTGCGCAGCCGGCTACCTGCGCGTTGACTTCAAGGGCATAAAAAGCAGCGGCGAGTTTTTTCCCACTGCCAAAGCGCTGGTGGTAAACGGCAAAGCCTCGTCGGACATGAGCTACGTGTCGACCAACGCAGGCAACATGTTCTACTGGGGACGGCGCGGCCCCTCGGTGCACATGGGCTACGACTACCCGAAAACAGATACGGCCGAGTGGTTCTACAACGAGGTAACCGTCTCCGAGGGTATGGACCCCACGGGCAGCTACTTCATGGTTAACGGCTTCGATGGCGGATACTTCGGTATTCAGCCTCAATCCTCGGCCACAGCTACAGACCCGAAGGTGAGGGTGCTGTTTTCGGTGTGGGCGCCCTTTGACACGGACGACCCCAGCACAATACCCGACAGCCTGAAGGTAGTTACCGTAAAAGGCGGAGATGGCGTTAAGATACAGATGTTCGGCGGCGAAGGCTCGGGAACGCAAACGTTCATCGACACCAACGACGAAGAGGTACCCGCCGACAAGCAGGTGAAGTGGTCAACGGGAGTTACCTACAAATGCCTCACGAGAATATACCCGTCGAAAAACGTGGGCTTTACGGACTACAGGGCCACCGACTACATTTCGTACTTCTACGACCCCGCTCCGGGTAAAGGCTGGAGGCTGATGGCCTGGCTACGGCGACCCAAAACGACGCTTTACTACAAGAGCGCCCACTCGTTTGTTGAAAACTTCAGCAACGAGTATGGCCACATGACGCGCAAAGCCTACTACAGCAACCAGTGGATTCGCCTCAAGAATGGAACCTGGAAGGAGCTCACCAGCGGCCACTTCAGCACCGACGCCACCGGCAGCAGCGGCGTAAGGCGCGACTTTACGGGAGGCGCAGAGAACGGCAGGTTTTTCCTGCAAAACTGCGGCTTCTTTAATGAAAGCGCTACGCCCGGCGCATACTTCTACAGGGAGGCAACCGGCACGCCGCCGGATATAGACTTCGACGCGCTGGCAAAAATGCTGGAATAGGATTAGAATTTGAATGCGAATGCGAATTAGAGGATTGAAAAATGCTTATGCTTCGTGCGGCTTAAAGCTGGGTGATGAAGATTGAATTCGGACGGATTCCGGATACTCCCTTCATCTCCAGGCTTTAAGCCGCGCAAAGCATAAATTACCGCTCCTGCTTTTTACCAACATTCCACAGGCAAGCGCACGTTGCGACCGACAGCACCGCCGCGCCTATCCAAAAATACCGGATGGCGGAAAAATCATACTGCGCCACGCCGTCAACCAGCGTTTTGCTGTCGCCTATCAACCGTCCGCTCAAAATATCCTGAACGCCTGCGCCGATGTAGCTTGCAACGCCAACAACGCCCAGCGCCGCTCCCGACGCTTTTTTCGGCGCAATGTCAACCGCCATCAACCCTCCAAGAAAACAAATAAGTACGCCGACAGAAAGGCCAAACAGCGCCATGCTGAAAATATCTACGGCAAAGTAACCCCGCGGAACAAACACAAACAACGCAATGGCGGCGGCGCTGCAAATGCCGAAAATCAGCGCAGGAACATTGCGCCTGCCGCCGAACAGCCTGTCCGAAAGAACGCCCGACAAAACCGTCCCGATAATCCCGCATACCGACGAAACGCTTATGATGCTGCTGGCCTCTACTGCCGTATAGGATTTTTCGTTTTCGAGGAAGAAAATCCCCCAGCTGTTGACGGCGTAGCGGCTTACGTACATGCATGCGCTCGACAGCGCCAATATCCATATAAACGGGTTTTTCAAAACCTCCACCTGCGCGCTTTTCACAGACTTGCTCTGCTCTTTGGGTGTAGCTACCGGCAGCAAACCCCGGCTTGCAGGGCTGTCGTGCAAAAACAGCATAACCAAAACCGCTCCGGCCAATCCGGCTAACCCTGCCGCCTCAAAGCCCCAACGCCAGCCGGCAATGCTCACCACAAACGCCGTAGCTATAAAGGTCAGCGCCTCGCCGATGTTATGGCTTGCGCTCCAAAAGCCGTAGTACGAGCCGCGCGCGCTGTCGGTAAACCAGCGCGACAGGCCAACCACGCAGCCCGGCGACCCCATGCTCTGCACCCAGCCGTTGACGCCCCAAAGAACGACAAAAACCCAAAAGGAGTGGGAAAAACCAAGCGCAATGTTGACAGCGGACGAAATAATCAGCCCTGCTGCCAGGAAGCGCTTGATGTTGACTCTGTCTGCCAAAAAGCCGTTGGCAAACTTGCCGGCGGCGTACGAAAAAAACAGGGCTGAGCCTGCAATGCCCAGCTCGGTTTCCGTAAAGATACCGCCGTCAACCAAAGGTTTTTTTACCACGCTCAAGCTCAAACGGCAAACATAGTACAGCCCGTACCCGACAGTGGCAGAAAGAAAAAACGACCATTGCAGCTTTTTCAGGCGCTTTTTATCGCCCGACAAGCTCTCTTTTTCGGGTGCGGGTTGAAAGAATTGAACAAGCCCCTTAATCATGCTGTCCCCGTTTCCGCAGATATTCTATCAGGTACGCCGGGCGGTCGGTCTGTATCAGGCTGGCGCCCAGGGTGTCTATCAGGTAGCCGTAGCCGGCATCGGGATTTTCGAGCGACAGGTCGTCGTCGTGTCCGCCGGCCATTGTATCCCACAGCGTATCGTACCAGATCAGCGCTTTCCCGCTTAAATGCTTTTTCATTTGCAGGGGAAGCGGACAGGCGTCGTCGGCAAACAGCAGCTCAAAGGCAGGGGGAGACAGCTCTTTCAGGAAGCGGTTTATCTGCTCCTCGGCTCCTTCCCTGTCTATATGCACAATGGGCATATAAATCACCTTGTCGAGGTATTTACCGAATTGCGCTTTTACCTCTTCCGCCGGCTTACCGCCTTTCATGATAATCTGTTTCGTTGTTCCCGTTTTTTCCAGCAAAGCATAAACCTCGTCAAAATAACGGTCGGCCTTGTCCAGGTTGACCAGTATTCTGCCTTTCATCAGGAGCAGGGCTTCTTCCAGCGTCGGGACTTTTTCTCTGGTTTTTATGGCGCAGCCGTTTTTTAACCGGAGGGTTTGAATGGAATCCAGCGTCCGGTCGGCGATGTTTCCCTTTCCGGTGGTTGTCCGGTCGAGCGTGGCGTCGTGCATCAGGATAAGATGGCCGTCCTTTGTCCGCTGCACATCCAGCTCCACGATGTCAACGCCCATTTTAATGGCATTTTCAATGGCGGGAAGAGA
>JAISAC010000048.1 GCA_031266935.1 Prevotellaceae bacterium | reverse complement strand
TGCTGCAATCCGTATGCTGCAAACCCCGCAGGGGTGACACTTTATTAACCGTATGCTTCAGCATACGGGGACAAGCAGGAGGATCCCGCTAAGTCCCGCAGGGACGACACTTTTATATCCGTTATATGTTATTTATTTCTTATCCCTAAGAAAGAATTTTTAAATCTTTGAATCTTTGAATTTATTTGCCGTTACCGGAAACCCTGTGCTGCACAGCAAAAGCCCCATCTTATTTGATGCGGCCTACCCTTCCCATGCCGATGATTTTGCCTACTTTCGTTTGGCGGCGCAGTCGGCGGAGGAGGCAATGCTGCTGTTTGACGAGCTGGGATTGAGCGGAATAAATATTACGTCGCCTTTCAAAAGCGACGTGGCGCGGCTGGCAGACTTGCGCTCGCCGGAGGTGCAGGCGCTCAATGCCAGCAATACCCTGACGCTGGAGAACGGCAAAAAATGCAGCTACAACACCGATATTTTTGGCGTGTCGGGCAGCTTTGAGAGCGCCGGCGTATCGCCTGCCGGAAAGCGTTGCTTGGTGCTGGGTGCAGGAGGGGCGGGAGGCGCGGCGGCGTATGCGCTGCACTTGGCCGGAGGCGTGGTTACCGTTGCCAACCGTACGGTAGATAAGGCGCGTCGGCTGGCAGACAGCATCGGCTGCCGCTATGCCGACTTGAACGAAATTGCCGCCATTGCTCCGCAAGCCGACATCATTGTGAACACGCTCTACCAGCATGTGGACATTGTGGACGAGGCGTGGATCAAGCCGCAGCACGTTGTTTTCGACGCTATCTACCACGGGTCGAAGCTGCGGGAAAAAGCGCAGCGCGCAGGCTGTAAGTTTATTGATGGTAGCGGCTGGCTGCTGCATCAGGGCGTTCCTGCCTACCGCAGGTTTACGGGCGTAGAGCCGGATGTGGACAGCATGAAAAAGGCTGCGCTGACGCAAAAGCTGCCCGTGCATATTTCCCTCATCGGGTTTATGGGAGCCGGAAAGAGCGCCGTTGCGCCGTTGCTGGCCGACCTGCTGGGTATGCCCGCAGTTGACGTTGACGCTACGCTGGAGGCGCGGTGCGGCGCAAGCATCCCGCAGCTTATAGCCCAAAAGGGAGAGGCGTACTTCAGGGAGCAGGAGCGTATTGTGCTCGAAGAGGCTTTGGCGGCAGCAACGCCAACCGTCATTTCGTGCGGTGGCGGTGCAGCAGCGCAGCCGCTGCTTGGCCAGCGCCTCAAGGAGCGCAGCATTGTTGTTTGGATTTACGCCTCGCCCAAGTGCTGCATCAGCCGCATCAGCGCCGACACGCGACCGCTGCTGGCGCAGCACGGCGACCCGCTACAGGCCGCAGCCGAGCTATTCGAGAAGCGAAAATTTTTGTACGCAAAAGCGGCGTGGATGCTTGTGAGCAGCGCCGACCGCAGCGCAGAACAGGTAAGCCGATTTATTTATGACGAAATCAGTAAAGCCCTCCACGGTTAACGGGCGCGTTGTTGCGCCGGCCTCCAAGAGCGTAGCGCAGCGCGCCGTTGTCGCTGCTCTGCTCGCCAACGGCGCAAGTACGCTGCACAACCTGAGCCTGTGCAGCGACACGCAGGCAGCCATAGGTGTTGCCGAAGCCTTGGGTGCACAGGTAGAGCGGTTAGGCAGCAGCAGCAGCTACCTCATCACCTCTAACTTTTTTGCGAACAGCGCAGGTAAAATATCGCTTTTTTGCGGCGAATCAGGCTTGCTGACGCGCATGATAACGCCTGTGGTGGCCTTGCTCCCGCAGAAGGTAGAGATAAACGGCCACGGCTCGCTTGCCTCCCGCCCGATTGACATGGTAGAGGCTCCCCTGCGGAGCTTGGGCGCAACCGTTGCCACCACCGGCGGACGGCTTCCCATCCGCGTGCAGGGAGGGCTACAGGGCGGCAGCGTACACGTTGACGGAAGCCTGAGCTCGCAGCTGCTCACCGGACTGCTAATGGCGCTGCCCCTGGCGCAGCGCAGCTCCTCCATATACGTGAGCAACCTGAAAAGCAAGCCTTACGCGGCGCTTACGGTTGATTTGCTCAAATCATTCGGGGTGAGCGTTGAGCACGAGCGCTACGAAGTTTTCCGCATCGGCGGGCGGCAGCGCTACACGCCGTGCTCCTGCAACGTAGAGGGCGACTGGAGCGGAGCGTCGTGCCTGCTGGTGGCGGGGGCTATTGCCGGAAGCGTTACCGTAGAAAACCTGAACCTACGCTCGCCGCAAGCCGACAAGGAAATCCTGACCGTGCTGGAGCGCGCCGGCGCAAAGGTAAGCGTTGAGCGCGGCGATGGCGGTGGCGGGCAGATCGCTGTTACCGCCACGCAGTCCGCTCTCCAGGCGTTTACGTTCGACGCCACCGACTGCCCCGACCTCTTCCCTGCCGTTGTGGCCTTGGCGTCGTGCTGCAGCGGAGTCAGCGCGGTGAAGGGCGCCTCGCGCCTGACGCACAAGGAGAGCAACCGGGCGCTGACCCTGCAAAAAGAATTTGGAAGCTTGGGAGTAGAAATCCGGCTTCGGGGCGATGAAATGCTCATCACCGGTGGCAGCGTAGGCGGCGTTACAGGCGGCGGCAACGTGAGCGCGCACGGCGACCACCGCATTGCCATGGCGCTGGCCACCGCAGCGCTTCGCGCAGACGCCGAGGTAGTAATAGAGCAAGCCGAAAGCGTAGAAAAATCATACCCTGACTTTTGGAGGGATATGGAGCGGCTGACGGTCGATGGCTAATCGGCACACATGCCGAATATGGTAAGATTAAAGATAGTTCAACAATATAGAATGGTGAAATTATGAAACTTATAAGCAGTAAGGCAGAATACAAGGCTATTATGTCAAGAGTTGACGAGCTGGTAGAGCTGGTAGATGACAGTACGCCCCCTACCAATAAAAACTACATCGAGCTGGACTTTTTAACCGATTTGGCTGTAGCTTACGAAAAAGAACATTATCCTAATCCTTGCTTCAACGTAGCTCATGCTTCGGCTTGAACTTTACGCAACACCCATGTGGATTTCTCTTTCGATTATTTCAGCGCTGCTTTTGGGAGGATACGACGTGCTGAAAAAAGTGTCGTTGCGCGGCAACGCGGTGCTGCCGGTGCTCTACCTTGCCTCCGTGTCGGGCGCGCTGGTGTTTGTTCCCTTTCTCATTATCTCCGAGATTGCCCCCGACAAGCTCTCGCTGCTGTACATGCCGCGCATGTCGTGGTGTCAGCACGCGCTTACGTTTGCCAAATCGTCCATTGTGGGGGCATCGTGGCTGCTGTCGTACTACGCCATGCGCTACCTGCCCATCACCATTGTGTCGCCCGTACGCGCTACCTCGCCGCTGCTTACGCTGCTGGGGGCGGTTACGCTGCTGGGCGAATCGCTCAGCGCCGTGCAGTGGTTGGGGGTAGCGGTTACGGTGATTTTCTTTTGGCTGTTTTCAAAGACGGGCAAGCTGGAAAACATCTCCTTTGTGCGCAACAAGTGGATGATTTGCCTCTACATCGGCACCTTTTTTGCTGCCGTTAGCGGGCTGTACGACAAGTACCTGCTGGCAAACTTAGGCATCCCCAAAAACACCATGCAGGCGTGGTTTTGCCTATACATGCCGGTGGTTTTGCTACCCTTCCTGCTGCTCAAGTGGTGGCCGGTGCGCCGCGAGAATAAGTTCACCTTCCGGTGGACTATTCCGCTCATCGGGCTTTGCCTTGCCGTTGCCGATTTTGTGTACTTTTACGCGCTTGCCGAGCCGGAGTCGCTGGTAGCCATTGTATCGGCGCTGCGCCGTTGCAGCGTGGTAACGCCGTTTTTGTTTGGCGCTATCTTTTTCAGGGAGCGCCACCTGTGGCGCAAACTGATCATCCTTTGCGGCATGATAGCTGGCGTATGCATAGTGGTGATGGGGAGCTGACGCTGTCCAAAGCTTACTCCCTCTTCAGCTGTCCGGATTTTATCCATTCCACAATGCGGTCGCTGTCGGGTTTTTCCTTCGAGTAGACAACCTCTACCAGCTTACCGGCTTCGTCTATCAGGTACTTTTGGAAGTTCCACTTCACCTCGCTGTCCATCACTCCGTTTTCGCTTTTTTGGGTTAGCCAGCGGTAGAGCGGGTGCTGCGCCTCGCCCGTTACGTCTATTTTGGTTGACATGAGAAAAGTTACGCCGTAGTTCGCGCTGCAAAAGGCGGCAATTTCTTCGTTGGTGCCCGGCTCCTGATTTTTGAAGTTGTTGGAGGGGAAGCCTACAACCTCAAAACCATGTGCGCTGTAGCGCTCGTACAGGCTTTGCAGGTCGGCGTACTGCTTGGTGTAGCCGCACTTGGAGGCGGTATTTACCGCCATTACCTTTTTGCCGCGAAGCGTACTCAGGCTCACCTGCCTGCCATCGAGCGTTTCTATGCTAAAGTCGTAGAACGACCGAGCAGGTTGCGCCGAGGCGCTGCCAACAGCCAGCGTTCCCAGCAGGATAGCTGCAATGTTTTTTAGATTTTTCATTTTTTTTGGATTTAAATTATAGTACATTGGCTATTAGCAGCCATTTCCCTTTTCTATTTCCATTTCCAGCGAGCGCATGGCGAGGATGGTTTTATCTATCAACGTGTCCAAATCCCATCCTAACATGGCTGCGCCGCGCGCTATCACCTCCCGCGAGCAGCCCGCCGCGAAGTTGGCCGATTTATATTTTTTCCGTACTGACGAAACCTCCAAATCCATTACGCTTTTGGATGGTCGCATGATGGCGACAGCGCCAATCAGCCCCGTCAGTTCATCGACGGCATACAGGATTTTTTCCATTTCGTGGAGGGGTTCAACGTCCACCGTTATGCCGTAACCGTGGCTTGCCGTTGCGCGTATCAGCCGCTCGTCCAAGCCGTTTTCCCGCATAATTTGCTGCTGGCGGATACAGTGCTCTTCGGGGTACATCTCAAAATCGAGGTCGTGCAGCAAGCCGACAATCGCCCAGAAATCGGCTTCACCTTCGTATCCCAACGACAGCGCGAAGTAGCGCATCACGCTTTCTACCACCTGTGCATGGCGCAGGTGAAAGTCTTCCCGATTGTATTTTAGGAGCAATGTCCACGCTTCTTCCCTTGTTATCATTGTACTTTTTTAATTTAATACTTCCTCACTTCTATGCTGCTTTGGGTAGTTGAACTCGCAAATGTATAATAAATATCTCAAGTTTACAACGTCATCAGCACAAAAATCTGCGTCGGCAGTAACCCTAAAAACATGGTTAGCTGTAGAAGCGATGCCACCTCACCTTCAATGGTTGGTGCGTAAAAGAACTTTTTTCGGGCGCAGTTTTTTCTTAACGGGCAAGAAACCGGAGGATTATCTTCCCTGCGAAATGTCGAGAGGTTCTTTGATATATTGGTTTACACGCAAATACAGATTATATTTGCGTATTTTTGAAAAAAGAGCTATCTTTACCCAAAATATTCATTGCCTTATGATGACGAAACAAGAACATATTGACTACTGGGTGCGCACCGCCGCCGAAGACTGGATTACCGTAGAAACGCTTTTTACAACAGAGCGCTACATGCACTGCCTGTTTTAGTTGCATTTGACGCTTGAAAAACTTGCAAAAGCCCACTGGGTAAGAAATCACGACGATAATATTCCGCCGAAAGTACACAATATTGTGTGGCTGCTGGATGAATCGGATGTGGATTTGGGAAATGAAACCATTGCTTTTTTAGCCAAATTCAACCGTTTTCAATTATCAAGCCGCTATCCCGATTATTTGAATAAAATGTATAAAATCTGCACAAAAGATTCTGCAACCGCCGAAATGGAAAAAGTAAAGGAGGTAAGAACATGCTTACTCAAAATGCTGCAATAGACATTGTGCGAAATTACGCCCGCGAAATCGAAGAGCAGGGCGTAAGCCTGCGTACCGTAATACTTTTCGGCTCGTTTGCCAAAGGCAGGCAGCACGAATGGTCGGATATTGACGTGGCTTTGGTTGCCGACGAATTTACCGGATTGCCCGACGATTTTGATTTGTTCTCATACGTTGGCATTAAAAAACCGTATATCCGTATCGAATCGAAAACCTACCCCACAGACTATTTTCTTAACAGCGATCCATTCATCGAGGAAATCAAAAAGGACGGCATCGTTGTTTTCAGTTCGCCGGAATAGGAAAATTCCATATCGAAAACAGATTTACTTTATAAAAATATAACCAGCAGAACACCAAACATTAAAATAAACAAACCGCATTTATTTAGTGCGTTTACTATATTTATTTTTCAATCATTCTTCTTGCGCTTTGCATAATCATTTCGGTAAGCTCTTCTTCTGTCGGCAGAACGGTTTTGTATTTTGAGGCAAAAATCTGCCGGCTTTCCTTCAACACCGAATACTTGACCATAGTTTCATCTTTTTCGGCGCAAAGGATAATCCCGATAGTTGGGTTGTCGTCTTCGCCACGCTTGAGCGCATCAAACATTCGCACATACATATCCATCTGCCCAATGTCGGCGTGGTTTAATTTATT
>JAISAC010000178.1 GCA_031266935.1 Prevotellaceae bacterium | reverse complement strand
TCATTTTTATAACAAAACAACCTCAGTAGCAATATATTACGAAACTATCACTAACCTAATTACCTCATTTTAAGGAAGTTGAGTTTTTAGGAGTTCTCTTAGAATTTTAATTTTTATAGCGATCTTGTTATCATCGCATAAAAATAAATCGACTTAAACTCTAATATAAATTTATAATAATGAGCGAATTAATAATTACAAATTAGATATTTCAAAAGCGCGTTTACCGTCCCGTAGGGTAGGGTGTGCAAACCTGCGTAATTTTTCTGCTGATTTTTTCTGCAAAAAGAAGCATAATTCGCAGAGTAGCAGGGCATCCGTTCCGGATGCCGGCGCCGCCCTCTTTCAACCTTTGATTTGCATTGATACATCTCATATTTTATTCGTAATAAATTTATTTATAGAATATTATATGATTAAAAAAGTTGATTTTTGCAAGAACAATTTTGCACCTTTTGCACACCCTATACCCTACGGGAAGGAAAAATATTTTTCCACGCTTGTGATTTTTTATTTTTCTTTCTATGTTATTTACAAATACTTGCATACCTTTTTTATTGCTCTTCCTGTCCCCAATTTATTATATTTTGGGGACAAAATTACGAATGTTACAGCATTTCGCTACTGTACATTCCTGCTATTCGGGTATAAAATTTCCGGATCCAAATCCACTTCGTTATCCCAAGCGACAGTATCAAAGCATACGCTTACTGTTTTGAACACATTGGGTTGCTTCAATGTTCGAAATATGCCGTAATTCAGGTATGGTTTCATATCGAAATTGTTGGCATCTCTTTTGCTATTCGTTGTTAAATATTTGCTACCCTGATGATGTCGCCAAATACGCCGGCAGCCGTAACCGCCGCGCCTGCTCCGGCGCCTTTTATTACCATTGGCAGCGCGCTGTACCGTTCGGTGTGCAGCGTGATGATGTTGTCGCTGCCTTGCAGGTTGAAGAACGGGTGTATAATATCTACCTCCTGCAGCCCGATTTTTGCCTTCCCTTCGCTGAGCGAGGCCACAAACCGCCAGCGCTTGCCGGCGGCGTACAGCGCCTTGCGCCGCGCCTCAAAGTCGGCGTCCAGCTGCTGCACCGCGTCAAAGAACATTTCTACCGTGGGCGTACCAAAGCAGCCGGCGGGCAGGAACGTGCTTACCTCCACGTCGGATTTTTCCAAGGGGTAGCCGCACTCGCGGGCTAAAATCAAGATTTTGCGGAGCACATCTACTCCGCTCAGGTCAACGCGCGGGTCCGGCTCCGAGTAGCCTTTCTCTTTGGCCATGCGTATGGCCTGGCTCATGGAAATTTCCTCGCTGATGGTGTTGAAAATAAAGTTGAGCGTACCGGAGAGCACGGCCTCCAGCTTGGTTACCCTGTCGCCGCTCAGCACCAGCTCGTTTATGGTTTTAATCACGGGAAGCCCTGCGCCGACGTTGGTTTCGTACAGGAACTTTACGCCCCGCATCCGCGATACGCTTTGCAGCTTTTGGTAGCGCTCGTAGCTGCTTGAGCAGGCTATTTTGTTGGCCGTAACTACCGACACAAACGACTGCAGCGCCTTTTCGTAAAAGTCTGCTACCTCGGCGCTGGCGGTGCAGTCAACAAAAATGCTGCTGCGCAGGTTCACCGAAGCGATGTGCTGCACAAAGCTGCTCAGGCTGAGCGGTGCGCCCTTGCGCTCAAGCTCATCTTTTATTTCGTCGAGGTTTATGCCCTGCACGTCGAACAGCATTTTGCTGGAGTTCATCACGCCTACCACGTTTATTTTGAGGCGGTGATTTTTCATCAGGTCCTCGCGCTGCTGCCGTATTTGCTGTATAAGGTTTCCACCAACAGTCCCAATGCCGGCTATATACAGGTGGACCTCTCTATAGCCAGACAGAAAAAAAGCTTCATGAATCACGTTGAGCGCCTTGCGCAGGTTTAGCTTGTGGACTACCGTAGATATGTTGAGCTCCGACGAGCCTTGCGCGATGGCCACCACGTTCACGCCGTTTTTGCCCAGAGCGTTGAACAGCTTGCCCGATATGCCCGGCATTCGCTTCATGTTCTCGCCTACAATGGCGATGATGGACATTTCGGTTTCGATTTTCAGCCCGATGGTTTGGTGGCGGATTTCCACCTCAAATTCGCTCTCTATGGCTTGCCTTGCCTGCTCCACGTGCTCCGGCACAATGGCAAAGGTGATGGATTGCTCCGACGAGGCTTGCGAAATGAGTATCACGCTGACCTCTGCCTCGGCCAGCGCGCCGAACAGCCGCCGCGAAATACCCGAAATGCCGGTCATCCCAACGCCGTGCAGCGTGAGCAGCGCAATATCGTCAATGGACGATATGCCTTTGATTGCCTGGCTGCCCGATACGTCGGCGTGGGCGTTTACCAGCGTTCCGTCGGCTGCCGGGTTGAACGTGTTTTTTATTAGCATTGCGATGTTGTCGGCCAGCAGCGGGTGCACCGTAGGCGGGTAAATGACCTTGGCGCCAAAATTCGACAGCTCAAAAACCTCGGAGTAGCTGAGGTGCTTAATGGGGTAAGCCTTTTCGACCTTGCGCGGGTCGGCTGTCATGAAGCCGTTCACATCCGTCCATATTTCCACCGACGAAGCCCCTATGGCAGCGGCAAGAATGGCGGCGGTGTAGTCGCTTCCGCCTCTGCCCAGCGTGGTGGTGTTGCCGTTCTCGTCCGACGCAATAAATCCCGGCAGCACCGCGCGCCCTTTGACCTCGCGCAGCGCGGCGCTGGAGAGCTGGTTGGTTTTTTCAAAGTTTACGTTGGCTTTGCCAAACGTGCTGTCGGTTTTGATGATGCTGCGCGAATCAACCAGCACGGCCTCCGCTATTGTTTCGCTTAGCAGGAACGCGCTCATGCGCTCGCCAAAGCTCAGCGCGTAGTCTTGCAGCTTTGGCGTGAGCTCGCGCAGGCGCGCAATGCTTTGCAGGTAATCCTCAAGCTCGTTGAGCATTACCTTTAGCTCGCTCAGCACGTGCCCCTGCTGCTGCGGCTTTATCAGCGATTTGGCTGCGCTCAGGTGGCGCTGCTCTACCTCGTGCAGCTCTTTCTTGAAATTTTCATCGCCCGACGCTGCCATTGCGCTTGCCTTCACCAGCTGGTCGGTTACGCCCCCAAGCGCCGATACTACCACAAATTTATTGTCGGGGCTTTGCTCTACGATTGCCTTCACCTTCGTAATGCTTTCGGGCGTAGCAACCGAAGAGCCTCCGAATTTTAGTACTTTTATCATCTATAATTGCCAAGTTTTCTACCAACATTCCGTCCCCTTCGGCTACGCTCGGGGCAAGCTCTACGGGACGGCGCAAGCATCTATTGAATATAACCTCTAATTATCAGAAAGTTGAACAACAACATACAAATTTGGCAAAGATAGCACAATTTTATGGTATTAGCAATATCTTTTTTCGATAAAAATGCGTAAATTTGCAGCTTATCACCATGTAAAATTCGTATATGAGGTACACATTTGCCATTTTGTTGCTGCTACTTTGGCACACGATGTTGTTTGCCCAGCGGCAGCAGCCGCCGCCTGTTATTACCCGCTCAGCCGAGATTTTTACCGATGGCAGCAGCCGCTACTACCTGCACGCAGTCAAGCCGGGCGAAACGATATACGCTATCTGCCGCGCTTACGCTGTTACGCAGGAGGAGCTTATGCGCGATAACCCCGTGCTGAGCGGTGGCCTCAAAGTGGGGCAGTGGCTCAAAATCATGCTTACGCCAGGCAACAGCAACAGCAACGACAGCCGCAGCGGCGGCGTGGCGCACTTTACCCGGCATGTAGTGCAGCCAAAAGAAACCGTTTACGCCATAGCCCGCATGTACGGCGTAAGCGTTGACGACATTCTTGCTGCCAACCCGCAAGCATCTCAAATGCTTACGGTGGGCGCTGCGCTGCAAATTCCGGCGCCCGGACAGAGCGCACCCCCCGAAGCTTTGGGGGCAGAGCAGCGCATGGCTGGCGCCAGCGAGGACAAGTCAATGCTTATAGAGCACGTTGTGCAGCGCAAGGAAACGCTGTTTTCTATCTCTAACCTTTACGAGGTGAGCATGGATTATATCAAGCAGTATAATCCGCAAATATTCAACGGCCAAACGAGCAAGGTAAAAGCAGGGCAGGTTATTTACATTCCCATTGTGCTGTCGGGCTTGAAAAACAACCCGCAGCAGCAGAGCACGGCAGCCGTCTCCCTGTGCGATAGCAGCGCAAAGTACAAAGCACCCATCAACGTGGCTATTCTTTTTCCGTTTGACGCAAAAAATCAGGATGACGAAGATGTCCTCTACAGCTCATTTCGCTTTGTGGAGATGTACGAAGGTGCACTGCTGGCGCTCGAAACCCTGAGCCGGCAGGGAGCGTCGGTCAACCTTAGCGTGCTCGACTCCAAAAGCATCGACGAAAGTACATGGACGCCCGGCGTAGCGCTTGATAAGGCCGACCTGATTATTGGGCCGGTGTATCAGGAAAGGTTTATCCCTGTTGCAAAGTTTGCAAAGCAGAGAAACATAAAAATAGTGTCGCCGCTAACGCCCGTTGATACGCTTCTGTATGGATATTCCAACGTGTTTCAGGTGCCTGCCGACTTCAGCACCCAGGTGCAAAAAGCCCTCACCCACGGGCATCTCGACCCGGTACGGAGCAACATTATTCTGGTATCGCAGCGCGACGAAGAGGCAAGCCAGCAGCTTCGCAGCTACTATCGGCAGTACCTGCCCAAAAGAGATAGCATTATGTACTATAATGCGGCTATACGGCGCGACTCCCTGGACGTGGAGCGGCTGCGCCATGCATACGAGACCCGTCCGCACCGGCATACCGTGAAAAATTTATCGTACAGAATAGGCATACAGCCGCGCGAAAATCAGGAAACTTTCCTGAAGGTATTCCAGCCCGGCATGGACAATAAGGTGATAGTGGCGTCGCAGGACGAGCCTTTTGTATCGGAGCTGCTGGCAAACCTGAAAGCCTTTTCCGACCGCTACAAGTGCAACATATCGGTCTATGGGCCAAGCGACTGGCAAAAGTACGAAAAGGTGGAGCGCAAGCTTTTTTACGACCTGAAGCTGCACCTTACCGCGCCATACTTTATTGATTACCAATCGGAGGCCGTAAAGAATTTTGTGCAGAGCTACCGCTACCGCTACAAAACAGAACCTTCGCAGTTTGCTTTTCAGGGGTACGACGTTATGCTGTACTTCACCTCCGCCATATACCGCTACGGTAAGGATTTCGAAAATTGCCTGCCGTTCCACCGCGAAGACCTGCTGCAATCCACCTACAGCTTTGTCCCCATAGCCCCCAACGGAGCATACGAAAATCAGGGTGTTTTTCTTTTGCGCTATACCCCCTGGATGGAAATAGTGCAGTACCGGTAAAAATTTTTTTCTATGGTAGCAGAAAACCTACACAGCGTAAGTCAGCATTTGCCTCCGCACGTGGCTTTGGTAGCCGTATCGAAGACGTACAGCGTAGCCGACATTGCGGCTGCATACGGCGCAGGGCAGCGCGATTTTGGAGAGAGCCGTCCGCAGGAACTCCTGCAAAAGGCAGCGGCGCTGCCCCGCGATATTCGCTGGCACTTCATAGGCCACCTGCAAAGCAACAAGGTGAAAATGGTAGCGCCCCACGCGCACCTTATCCACTCCGTTGACAGCATAAGCCTCCTGCAGGAGATAAATAAAGCCTGCGAAAAAACGGGCATCACCGCCCGCTGCCTTTTGCAGGTGCACGTTGCGCAGGAGGAAACAAAATTTGGCTTCCTGCCCGACGACCTGCTGGCGTATTTGCGATCAGGCGAGCCGGACGCGCTCCGCAACGTTCGGCTGTGCGGGCTGATGGGCATGGCCTCCAACACCTGCAACATGGAGCAAGTCCGCAAGGAATTTCGGCTCATAAAGCAGCTGCACGGGCAAGGGAGAACCCTCGTTGCTCAACCCGAGCTGTTCGCGCAAATCTCTATGGGCATGTCTGGCGATTACCTCATCGCCGTTGAGGAAGGCTCAACGCTGGTGAGGGTAGGCACCCTGATTTTCGGAAAAAGAGAAGCATAAACCCAAAATATCCATTAATGTACATAATTTTTTTTGCTAAATCTTTTTTTGAGGTGTTAGGGTGCATTTCAAATTGTCGCTTTTGCTCATTCCGTAGGAATGAATCGCTCGGTAGAAAAGAAAATGTTCCGGTGGTTGTCGGCATCCCGTAGGGATGCATCCCTACGGGTGGGGTGTCAAAATTAGGGGTGCAAATTTTTAAATTTACGTTCATTATTTGTTGTTCGTCATGTCTCTTATAGAGGACAATGTTGGCAGAAAATTGCATGTTGGTTGATGTCG
>JAISAC010000177.1 GCA_031266935.1 Prevotellaceae bacterium | reverse complement strand
TTACCGACATCAACCAACATGCAATTTTCTGCCAACATTGTCCTCTATAAGAGACATGACGAACAACAAATAATGAACGTAAATTTAAAAATTTGCACCCCTAATTTTGACACCCCACCCTACGGGATTATTTAATGCGACAATTTGAAATGCAGCCCCCTGCACCAGCAAAATTTGTTTCTCTGAAATAATTATTATACATTTGTGCCGAAACCCTTTTAAGTTAAGTTTTTTTGGTAAAATGGTAGAAGGTGAAACTATTGAATTAGGAGATGTAATTATGAACAAAAATCTTTCCGTGCTTCGTGAGTATATGAAGCAGCAAGGCTTAGACGCCGTAATTGTGCCCACCAACGACCCGCATTTTAGCGAATACGTGGCCGCCCACTTCAAATGCCGCGAGTGGCTTACTGGCTTCACCGGCAGCGCCGGAACGGCTGTGGTTACTCACGCCGCCGCTGCCTTGTTCACCGATTCCCGCTACTTTTTGCAGGCCGAGCAGCAGCTGGCCAACTCGGGATTTGAGCTCAAAAAAGAGGGCCTGCCCGAGTCCGAAAGCATACCGGCCTACCTCAAGAGCCGGGTAGGGGAGGGGCGCGTTGGCGTTGACGGTAAGCTGTACGCTGTTGCCGCTTTCGGTGTGCTAAAGCGAGACCTGGAGCCGCTCAACCTCGTTACCGTTGACGACCCGTTTGCAAAAATCTGGAGCGACAGGCCGCCAATGCCCGGCGACAAGGCCTTCCTGATGAGCGACGAGTTGGCAGGCGCCACGGTGACCGAAAAGCTTCGGGCGCTCAAGAGCAAGCTAAAGCCCGACGAAAACAGCATATACGTAATATCGGCGCTGGACGAAGTGGCCTGGCTGCTAAACCTGCGCGGCAACGACGTGGCCTTTACGCCCGTAAACATTGCCTGTGCGGTGGTAGACCTGGATGCGGATAGCGTTCACCTCTTCATCAACCCCGGAAAGCTGGGCGTCGAAGAAGCCAGAGCGCTGCAGAAGCAGAACGTTGCGGAGCATACCTACGGCGACTTTGAGCTGCACCTGGAGACCCTGGCCACCGGAAAAAACGTTATTTTCAACGGCAACCGCACCAGCGTTAGCACGCAAAAAACGGCCGAAAAAACCTGCCGCAAAATCGTTGTCGAGGACGGGCTGTTTGGCGCCATTACCGTGCTGAAGGCGGCGAAAAACAAGGCCGAGGTAGCCGGCATCCGTCGAGCCATGATTGCCGACGGCGTAGCGTGGGTGAAGTTTTGGAGGTGGCTCGAGGAGAACATCGAAAGCGGCGAGGTTACCGAAATCAGCGCGGCGGAGCGGCTGAGAGCGTTCCGCGCCGAATGCCCCGACTTTTTGGGCGAAAGCTTTTCTCCTATTGTTGGCTACAAGGCGCACGGGGCTATTGTGCACTACTCGCCTACGCCGAAGAGCAGCATCAAGCTGGGGTGCGACACCTTCATCCTGATCGACACCGGAGCGCAGTACCGCTACGGCACCACCGACATCACGCGTACGCTGCACTTAGGTACGCCAAGCGAGCAGGAGGAAACCGACTACACGCTGGTGCTGCAAGGACACATACGGCTGGCCATGGCGATATTCCCCTACGGTACGCGCGGCGCGCAGCTGGACATGCTGGCGAGGCAACCCCTCATGCAGAATTACATGACCTACCTGCACGGCACGGGGCACGGCGTGGGGCACTGCCTTTGCGTGCACGAAGGCCCCCAAAATATCCGCCTGAACGAAAACCCGACGGTACTTGAGGAAAACATGCTCACCTCGTGCGAACCGGGGCTTTACAGGCCGGAGCAGTACGGCATACGCATCGAAAACCTTTTGATGACGGTTCCGGCAGAGGAAAACGAATTCGGAAAGTTTATGAAGTTTGAGGCGCTTACCCTATGCCCCATCGACACTAACGCCGTTGACACGAGGATGCTTACGTGGCAGGAGATACTCTACCTGAACACCTACAACGTGGATGTTTATAGAGCGCTTGTGCCCTACCTCGACGGGGACGACAAGGCTTTCTTGCATTTAAAAACAAATATGGTGTAAGTTAAATATAGTATAGTTAAATATAGTGCAGTTAAATATATTATAAACTATGAAAAAAGCAGCCGTTATAGCGCCGCTTCTCGCCTTGCTCTTTGCGCTGTCGTGCGCCAAAGACGACGGCTACGAAACGTACTCGTACAACGAGCGTACGCTGTACTCTTCGTCCGGCAAGGCGGAGTTCTCCGCAGTAATTTTGTTTTTGAAGCCATACATTTTGGACGGCGGGCAGAAGAAGTACCTCGTTGTTGACAGCCTGCGGAATATTTCCGTAACCATTAACGGCAGGTCGCTGCGCCCGCTCGGCTCCTACGCTTTGGATACGGCGCACGTGAGCGGCAAGGAAATCGTTAGTGGCTACTGCGTAGCTACAGAGCCGGTTGTCTATCCGGTGCAGGTGGAGCTTGCCTTATACCCCGATAGCTTTCAAACTGCCGGGCAGTACGCCGATTTGCTGAACAGCTACTTCACCATAACCCCCGGCGCCTATATTTTCCGGATACACTCCTTTGATGTATTGTCCGTCGCAGGGCAGCAAAATTCCATATACACGCCGACGCTCTCCTTACCGCTGGAGGTTGGGGAGAACTGCTCAAGCGCCAATATGGGCGAGTTTGAAGTGCAGATGTTTTGAGAATTTAAAATTCAAAATTCAAAATTCAAAATTTGTAATTAGCTATGGTTCACAAGTTAATACCACCCGCGTTGTTTTTATCCCTTTTGTGGTTGGCGTCGTGCCACGAGCAGGCTTCCATTCAGGTGACCAACAACCTGCGCAACGTTGTGATGAGCAACGTCCAGTTTGATCGAATAGGCTTAGGTACGCGGCTTTTGCCCGGAGAATCGACCGAAAAGGTAACCATTTCGGACTACTCCGAGGGCATAACATTTCCCGTTACTGCGCGGCTGCAGTTCTACATGGTTAAGGACGATAATATGGTTTTTCTGAAAACGAAAAACGCCTACACCCTGCAGGCCGACGACGAGCTGCATATTGATATTTCCGATGACACAGAGGTAGTAAATAGCGCTGCGGAGTAGCATTTTTATGGCATGGCAGAGAAAATAATCGTACTCGAAAATATAGATCCTGTAAGCTTTTACGGCGTCAACAACGCCTACTTCAACGCTATTACAGCCTGTTTTCCGAAGCTGAAAATTGTGGCGCGGGGCGGTGAACTTAAAATTTTTGGCTCAAAGGGAGAGGTGGATGATTTTGAGAGCAAGCTCATCAGCCTAATCTCCTACTACCACAAGCGCGGCCGCGTAACCGACGATGCTCTTACCCAAATATACCACGAAAACGCCGCCGAAGTGCACGACGGCGCCTGCGATGGGGATACGCTGGTGTACGGCAGCAGCGGCAGCGTCATTAAGGCGCGCACTGCCAACCAAAAAAAGCTGGTGGCGCTCTACGGGAGCTGCGATTTGCTCTTTGCCGTTGGCCCCGCCGGATCGGGTAAAACCTACACGGCGATTGCCCTCGCCGTTCGCGCCCTGAAGAACAGAGAGGTGCGAAAAATCGTTCTCACCCGCCCCGCCATTGAGGCCGGAGAGCGGCTTGGCTTCCTGCCCGGCGACATGAAGGAGAAGCTCAACCCATACCTGCAGCCCCTCTACGACGCGCTGAACGATATGATACCCGTAAAGAAGCTGGAAAAGTTCATCGAAGACGGCGTGGTGCAGATAGCGCCGCTGGCCTTCATGCGCGGGCGAACGCTCGACCATGCCTTTGTGATACTCGACGAGGCGCAGAACACCACGCTGGCGCAAATGAAAATGTTCCTCACGCGCATGGGAAAAAACGCAAAGTTCATCGTTACGGGCGACGTAACGCAGGTTGACCTGCCACACCGGAGCGATTCCGGACTGCCCAAGTGCTTAGACATGCTCGCAAAAATAAAGGGCATTGGGGTGGTGGAGTTCAACCGGAGAGACATCATCCGGCATGTGCTGGTGGGAAAAATTGTGCAGGCATTCGAAAAGGAAGAAAAACGCAGCTCCGGCAATGGCGCTGCCGCCAAGCCGTAGCGGCAGGGTGCGCGCTATTCAAACACCTCGTTCAAGTCTATGTCGATGCCGGAGAAGATGCTCACCGGCATTTTTTGTCCCTTGCTGTAGATGGCGCTCTTGCCGTACTTGCCGTCGGGTTGCAGGAGAAAAACCTCCACGCTGCCGTAGGGGTAAACTACCCAGTACTCGCGTACGCCGGCGGCTTCATAGAGGTCGAACTTTTGGGTCAGGTCGTAGCGGGCGGTAGAGGCCGACTGCACCTCCGCCACGAGGTCGGGTGCGCCAAGGCACCCCCAGTCGTCGAGCTTGCCGAGGTCGCACACCACGCAGAGATCGGGCTGCACCACGGTGTAGATTTTGCTGTCGGTGGTTTCGCCGTTTTGCGGCAGGCGCACGTCAAATGGAGCGTAGTAAACCCTGCACGCACCTTTATGCTTTTTGATGCGGCTGCCCAGCGCAAGCGTCAAGTTATAGCTCAGCTCCTGGTGCACACGCCCCGGCGCCGGCGACATCATTCTGATGAAGCCGTTTACCAGCTCACGCCGCTTGCCGTCGAGCCATGTAAGGTAGTCGGCAAAGGTGTAGCGCCGGTTGAGGTCTAAGGTTAACGAATTGTCCATAGCACGCTGAAAACTTGCAGGTGTGCAAATTTAGATGAAAAGCGCGGGTTTTCCAAGCGCGTGGGATATTTTTTTGTTTTTTTTGAGGTGCTACGACAGGGGACGGTGTCCATTTTTTTTAAGGTGTTCGCGAGTTCGCTCGGCCTGTTTTGATGAGGGTGCTTATGAGCTCGCTCCGCTCCGAATGAAGGAAGAAAAACAGGTTACTGCTTTTTCAAAGCGGCCAGCTCGGCCAGCGCATGAGCAAGGGCTTCTCGCTCGGCGGCAAGAGCAGCATCTTTTTTGGCTTCATGGCGACCCTCTGCCTTCGCCGAGGCAATTTGGCTGAGCTTGTGGCTGCGCTCGTTTTGTAGGTAATCGTACTCCGCTTTTTCATCCGCTGTCAGCCGTTCGTACGCCAGCATAGTGTACGCCTTAGCCAGCCCGTGCGCGGTAAACATTTCCTTTATCTCGTTGTGCTTCAAAAAATATATCCACTCGTCCAGGTTATCCTTCGCCACATCGTCGAACCGGTTGACCCGCAGAATGTAGTATTCGGGGTAAAGGTCGATCGGCGTTTCCCTCAACAGCAGCTCGCGCTGCTTTTCCGACAGGTGCAACTCGTCCTGCGTATGCAGCCCTTTGAGAACGGTTGCGCCGTGGTAAACGTAATCCTTGCCTTGACCTAAATCGAAATAAACAATGTTGATGAAGCAAAATTTCCGTACTTCTGCGTAGCCCTTGCTCTGCTTCATGTACCGTAAATCCCGGATTTTTGTAACCACATTTCGATTAAACTATTGTAACTAATTGATAAACAACCGTTTTTATCCAGATTTATTCAATTGAGGTCATTCTATTTGTAACCATATTCAACATTTATGAATATTGTAAAATACTATAAACCAATAATAAAACG